>JAGXHV010000161.1 GCA_024636005.1 Bacillota bacterium | reverse complement strand
GGTGGAATTCATACGAAAAATAAAATTCTAGATATTGATATCAGCAAAGTGAAAACGCACCTGGATAATGATAAAATAGTAGTTGTAGCAGGTTTCCAAGGTTTTAACGAAGACGGAGACATCACTACACTTGGAAGAGGTGGAAGTGATACCACAGCGGTAGCGCTTGCAGCAAAACTGGGATGTACTTGTGAAATATACACCGATGTAGATGGTATCTATAGCGTAGATCCAAGACTGCATAAGAATGCAAAGAAACTGGATCAGATCAGTTACGAAGAAATGAAAGAGATGGCAAGTCTAGGCTCAAAAGTCATGGAAACCAGATCTGTAGAAATAGGACACCGATTCGGGGTACCTATATATGTGGCTTCAAGCCTAGGCAATCTGCCGGGAACCTATATAAAGGAGTATGATGACACTATGGAACAGCGCAGTATAACAGGATTATCCGTCAGCGAAAACGTGCTGATGATCACACTCAATCACGTCCCCTATTCATCAGCCAATATAGCACACGTCTTCACTAAGCTTGCCAAAGCAGAAGTGGTCGTGGACATGATCAGTCAAACTTCTCCTATTGAAGGATATGCCAACATCTCATTTACAACCCTTATAGAAGACAAAACGGCTGTCGATGAGATACTAAATGAACTGAAGACAAAATTTCCCGAAGCTGAGGTCCAAGAAGAAGATGCCATATCAAAAGTATCAGTCGTCGGAATGGGTATGCGTTCACAATCAGGTGTCGCTGCGAAAATTTTTGAACTGTTTGCTGAAAATGGCATCGATTTCAAGCAAGTCACTACATCGGAGATTAGTATTTCTTATACGATTGACTCGAAATACAAACAAAAGACCATTGAAATAATCACTGATGCATTTGATTTATAGGAGGCCTTTAAGATGCTGAAATTTGAAAAGTATCACGGTACTGGCAATGACTTCATAATTTTTGAAGACTCTCAGGGCTTTGACCCATCCAAGCTCGCACAAAATGTGTGTAACAGGCATTTCGGAATAGGGTCCGATGGAATGATGCTCATAGAACATTCAGATATCGCTGATGTTAAGATGATTTTCTATAACACTGATGGTAGTATTGCACCAATGTGTGGAAATGGCATCAGATGCTTTGCCAAATACGTATATGATCATAAGATTGTAGATCGCCAGGAGTTTAATGTGGAGACATTGGCGGGAATCATGAACGTGAACCTTGAGAACGATGAACAACAAAACACTCAGGTCACCATTAATCTTGGATTTCCGAATTTTGATAATGTGGCCGGTGAAGTGACAATTGAGGTCGATGATGAGTCATTCAATCTGAGCACTTTGACCATGGGCACACTGCATAGCGTCATCTTCACAAATGATCTCGAAGCTCTAGATATTGACAAATACGGAAAAGCTATTGAATCTCATAGTTTGTTCCCTCTTAAGATCAACGTCAATTTTGTTGAAGTAGTTGACTTAAACAATATCAAAGTCAGCACTTTTGAACGTGGTGTAGGCAGAACACTATCGTGCGGAACAGGATCCGCAGCATCTGCTATAGTTTCAAATTTGAAGGGTTTCACTAGTAAAAAAATCAATGTACATGTCCCAGGGGGCACTTTAATCATTGAATCAAAGAGCGATGGCATGTTTATGACAGGTCCTGCAGAACTGATCTGTAAGGGCGAATACATTTATAAGGAAGGTTTATGATATGAATAAGGTTAATATCGCCATAGTCGGCGCAACAGGAATGGTTGGAACAACATTTATCAAAGTACTGGAAGAAAGACAATTTCCCATTAACACTATATACTTTTTTGCTTCAGCTAAGTCGAAAGGACAGAAAATAAATTTCATGGGTGCCGAGTATGAAATAGAGGAACTCACAGAAGACGTTTTTGATCGAGATATCGATATCGCATTATTTTCTGCTGGTGGTGACATCAGTAAAAAATTCGCACCCATCGCTAAAGCCAAAGGCGTCGTAGTTGTTGACAACTCAAGTGTTTGGAGAATGGATCCCGATGTGCCTCTAGTGGTTCCAGAAGTCAATGCCTCGGATGTCAATAATCACAATGGCATCATAGCAAATCCAAATTGCAGCACGATTCAGTGCGTAGTCCCTCTAAAGATTTTAGATGACGCCTATAAGATCAAGCGAATCGTCTACTCCACTTATCAAGCCGTTTCAGGATCTGGAATGAAAGGCATCAGAGATTTGGAACAAGGACTGCTAGGAAATCCTCCTACAAATTATCCTCATCCAATAGCCAACAACTGTCTTCCACATATCGATGTGTTCATGGCTAATGGCTACACAAAAGAAGAGATGAAAATGGTTGACGAGACAAGAAAAATACTTGGTAATCCTGTTTTGAAAGTAACCGCCACCGCAGTCAGGGTTCCGGTGATGAATTCACACAGCGTTTCCATCAATGTGGAATTCGAAAATGCATTTGATCTTGATGAAGCCATTGAGAAGCTTTCGAATAGCCCAGGCATCATAGTCATGAACGATAGCCCATCAAATGATTATCCAATGCCAATCACTGCAACGGGAACAGATGAGGTTTATGTAGGAAGAATTAGAAGAGACGAAAGTCTCGATCACGGCCTAAATTTATGGGTCGTTGCCGACAATATTCGCAAAGGCGCTGCGACCAATACGGTTCAAATCGCTGAATTATTACTGCAAAGCAGGTGATCTCATGAATTTATTTACAGGTTCGGGGGTTGCCATCGTGACCCCTTTTGAAAATAGTCAAATCAATTATCATGAACTTGAGCGTCTAATAAATTGGCATGTATCTAGTCAAACCGATGCCCTCATAATTTGTGGTACCACAGGTGAATCCGCTACCCTTTCCAATGAAGAAAAAAAGGCTATCATCTCATTTGCGGTTGAGAAGACTGCAGGTAGAATTCCTGTCATCGCAGGTACAGGTTGCAACAATACCGCAGATACCGTTGAAATCAGCATCTATGCTGAAGAGGTTGGTGCGGATGGCCTTTTGGTTGTAACGCCCTACTACAACAAATGTACTCAAAAGGGATTGATTGCTCATTACACAACCATCGCTGATGCTGTGAATATTCCCCTTATTTTATACAATGTTCCGGGAAGAACAGCTGTGAACATAGCCCCAGAAACCGTAGCCACTTTATCTGGGCATAAAAACATCATTGCCATAAAAGAAGCCAGTGGCGACATCGGCCAAATCGCAAAGATTGTCCGTCTTTGCCCTAAATCATTTGGCATATATTCAGGAAACGATGATCAGATCATTCCAGTTCTCTCACTTGGCGGAATCGGTGTGATATCAGTTGTTGCTAATATATTGCCAAAAGAGACACATGAAATGGTCAGTCTTTACTTGAACGGACAGAATCATGATGCACTCGCACTTCAACTCAAGTTATTGAATTTCATCAATGCCCTTTTCATAGAAGTCAATCCTATTCCTGTGAAGACAGCAATGAACCTCATGGGAATGAATGTCGGTGAATTAAGACTACCGCTCACCGAAATGGAAGAGCATACAAAACAAGTCCTTATCAAAGAGATGAGAACTATCGGATTACTACCACTTAATCATTAAGGAGGTCATTTGTGATACCAATCAGAACCGCTGTATATGGCGTCAATGGGAAAATGGGGCAACTGCTCAGTAAACATATCACTTTATCTGAAGATTTCGAGATGATTTTCGGGGTGGATAAAAATCCCGGTAAAATTACTAATGAATTTCCTGTCTATAAAGACCCTTTTGAATACGAGGGCACCATTGATCTCATCATTGATTTCTCACATTCCTCCAATTTGGAGAAAATGCTTGAATATGCAACTGCAAGATCAATTGCAACTGTAATTGCCACCACTGGTCTATGTGAGGACCATGTCTTTATGCTTAAAGACGCATCAAAGAAGATTCCTATACTATATTCCCCCAATATGTCACTTGGTGTGAATATCATGAACAGCATTCTAAAACATTACTCAAAAATGCTAAGTGATGGTTTTGATATAGAAATCATTGAAAAGCATCACAACAAAAAAATAGACGCACCAAGTGGTACTGCTTATCTTCTTGCTGATACAATCAATAAAGCACTCGACAATCAAATGACTCCAGTCTATGGTAGACATGGATCTGACTGCCCAAGATCCTCAAACGAAATTGGAATCCATACCGTAAGGGGAGGATCCATTTCTGGTGAACACACAGTGATTTTCGCAGGAGACCAAGAGATTATTGAAATCAAGCATACCGCTCTTTCGAAAGATCTTTTCGCTCACGACGCCCTCCGTGCAAGTAGAATTTTCATAAAAAAACAACCAGGATACTATACTATGACGGATATATATAATTTATAAAGCACACTTGAAAGGAGTACTTAATGAACCAAGAAAACTTAACTGATGCATATGCCATCGCCCGATTTATAAAGGAAGCTCAAAAAGTGACCCCAGTAAAGCTCTATTTAAAAGGCGATCTCGATAATATCGATTTTACTGGACTTAAAGTCTTTGGAGAGGGAAACTCACGAACTGTGTTTGGTGAGTTCCTCCAAATCAATCAATTGCTTGAAAGAAGCAAGCATTTAATAGAAGACTATGTCCTTGAAAACGACAGAAGAAACTCAGCAATCCCCCTACTCGACATAACTTCAATAGAAGCTAGAATCGAACCTGGTGCAATCATTAGAGATCGTGTCAGCATAGGAAAAAATGCAGTAATTATGATGGGTGCTGTCATCAACATCGGTGCCGAGATCGGTGAAGGCACAATGATTGACATGAACGCTGTTGTTGGAGCAAGAGGAACCATAGGAAAAAATGCTCATATTGGCGCAGGTGCGGTCATTGCAGGTGTGCTCGAACCCCCTAGCAAAACACCTGTAATTATTGAAGACGATGTGCTTATAGGTGCCAATGCCGTTGTACTTGAAGGTGTGAGGGTCGGCAAAGGTGCTGTCGTAGCAGCTGGTTCGGTCGTGACTGTAGATGTGGCTCCTAACACTGTAGTTGCTGGTTCACCAGCTAAATTCATCAAAATCAAGGATGAACAGACCAGTGAAAAAACTCAGATTTTAGATGACTTAAGAAAATAAGGAAGTGCTTAAATGACTCACATATATGATCAAGACAAGACTTATGTGCTCAATTTATACGACAGACTCAACATCAACATTATAAACGGTGAGGGTTCCTATCTCTATGATGATCAAGGCAACTCGTATCTCGACATGTTCAGCGGAATTGCTGTCAACAATCTAGGTCATGGTAATCCTGAAGTCAAAGCCGCAGTAATGAAGCAGATGGATCGATACTTTCATTTGTCGAACTTTTTCCCTAGTGAGCCCGTTGCTTCCCTCGCCAAAGCATTAGTTGAGAATAGTTTTGCCTCCAAAGTGTTTTTTTCAAATTCTGGGACTGAGGCAAATGAAGCCGCCATCAAGTTGGCGAGGAAATACGGACTTTCAAAACACGCAGATAAAACAGAGTTACTCTCCTTCCAGGGGTCGTTTCATGGTAGAACCGTCGGAGGCATGACCCTCACAGGACAGGAAAAATATAAAGAGAGCTTTAAACCTGTTCTTCCAGGTGTTTCTCATGTTATATTCAATGATCTTCAGGACCTTGCATCAAAAGTTTCTGATAAGACCTGCGCATTTTTTATTGAGATGATTCAAGGTGAAGGTGGTATAATAGAAATTTCTGAAAAATTCATGAATGAACTGGTCGAGTTATCGAAAAAACATGACTTTCTAATCATTGTAGATGAAATTCAGACTGGACTTGGCAGGGCTGGAGATTTGTTTGCCTATGAGAAATTTGAGTTCACGCCTCACGTTGTCACTCTTGCTAAATCACTTGGTGGTGGATTGCCTATTGGTGCGATGCTTGTTGCTCCAGAACTTGAATCTGTTCTGTTGCCTGGCGACCATGGCAGTACCTTTGGAGGTAATCCAGTTGCTGCGGCCGCTGGAACCGCAGTGCTCAAAATTCTCACTTCAAATGGCTTTCTTGATGATGTGAAGTCTAAAAGTATGTATTTGATCAAACGGCTTAATGAAATCGCTCATATGCATCCTGAAATCATAAGGGAAGTTCGTGGCAGAGGCTTGATCATAGGCATTGAAATGTATGACGATCGAGCAAACAACGTAAAAACAGAAGCCCTTTCAAAAGGACTTCTGCTCAATGTGACACGAGGCAATGTCATTAGACTGTTGCCGCCACTCACTATTAGCTATACAGAATTAGACCAGTTTCTTGCAATCTTTGAAGGTATCTTATAAAAAAACCCTTGTTACTCAATGACATGAATAACAAGGGTTTAACTTTATTATTTCTTCTTGTTTCCGAATGGAGCTCCTATTGGCATGACCACTCTCTTAAACTGATGATTGAGCACATTTGCTCCTGCTAGGTAAAAAGAAAGAATTGCAATCAAGAGTTCTGATACTGCTGCAACTTCATGCATGATCACAGGCATGATTCCAAGTGTGCTGAATGACAGACCGATAAATAAGAAGTCAATCAAAACAAATATGAAAAACAATGCTTTATTGGTTTGAGTTGCTCCGATAGTCATGAAAATTGAAAAAATCAGATAGCCTAAAAATGCATAACCAAGTTGCTTGGTATCGATGTTGTTCATTAGTGCCTCTCCAAAGAAACCAAGCTTCATCAGCCAGCTTGTCGCTACAGCCATCCAAAAGAACGCGTATGCTCCAAAAGCTGTACCACCAAACAAATTCTCCTTCTTAAAATCAAGAACACTTGCCATCAATTGTGCAAAAGCACCTAGAAAAATTGCCCAAGGAATTACATAAGCAAACCCATCAGTTACCCCTAATTTTTGGGTAGAAGCCACTAAAGTGACCATTGCAAGTCCAAATAATCCTAAAGCACTTGGATCTCCCGTTTTTACCGATACGTACTGAACTTCATTTTTGTTCATAATTTTGTCGCAAGCCTCATAAATAATAACTTTTATGAGAGGATGCTCCCCCTCTCTTTAATAATCACAACTGTATATTTTTTAACAACAATCGAATTATAACAATTGAGAGAGATGAAGTCAATCCTTATTTGTATACTCTTATTCGATTTTCAAGTGGTGCATATTCTTTATTCCCTGGCTCCGACTCCGGATGTCCAAATGGCATCTGTGCAATAAGTTTCCATTTGTCAGGGAGATTCCATTCTGATTTCACATCATTTTCAATCAGTTCATTATAATGTTGAAGGGATCCTCCGAAACCTTCATCTGCAAGCGCTGTCCATACAACGAATTGAAGCATTCCGCTGGATTGCTCGGACCAAACCGGAAAATTATCCTTGTAGAGCGAAAACTCTTCTTGAAGCCCTTCTACAATACTTTGGTCCTCAAAATATAGCACAGTTCCATACCCGTTTTTAAATGAATTGATTTTATCGTTAGTTTGTTCGAAAGAATCTGCAGGTACCACTTTTCTAAGTGATTCCTTTGTGATATCCCACATTTTGTCATGTTCTTTGTCAAGCAATAAAACCACTCGTGCGCTCTGTGAGTTGAATGCCGATGGTGTATATTTCACCGCATGGTCCACGACCTCCCTGATGGTTTGATCTGAAACACTTGTTTTTTTGCTGATTGAATAGTGTGAACGTCTTTGTGCTACTGCCGTTTTAAAATCTTTTTTCATAATGATTGTCTCCTTTATATTTGTTTGTAACTAATTAGTGATATTTTCTCTTGAATTCAATATATCACTAATTAGTGAATGTGTCAACCCCTCATTATATCTTATATTTCATATTCAATTATGAGTTGTGTGTGATATAATCAAATCTATATGATAAAAGAGGAGAAACGAATGAAATCATTTACCGAACTGATCAACAACCCTTTGCTGATTGAAGGTCTCGCCAAAGACGGAATCACAGTACCAACAACTGTCCAGAGCGATACTCTCTTACTTGCTAGGGAAAATCACGACCTGATAGTAGAATCCATCACAGGGAGTGGCAAAACACTAGCCTATCTGCTGCCCGCATTTGAAAGAATAGATGTCTTATCCAAAGATTTGCATACAATTGTGATCGCACCTACTCATGAGCTTGTCATTCAAATCAACAATACCATCAAGACACTTACAGAGAATTCTGGAATTGCAGTAAAATCCACTACCATAATTGGAGATGTGAACATCAAGAGACAAGTTGAGACTTTAAAGTCCAAGCCACATATTATCGTGGGAACACCTGGTCGAATTCTCGAACTGATTCAACTCAAAAAGATCAAAGCGCATTCAGTTAAAACAATTGTTCTTGATGAAGCTGACAAATTGCTTACAGATTACAACATCGAAACAGTAAAAGCAATCATCAAAACCACCCTCAGAGATCGACAAATCCTATGCTATTCCGCTTCTATCGGTGATCAGGCAATCGAGCGCGCCGAAGCATTGATGAAGACCCCAAAACTCTTTAAACTGAGTGAAGAAAGAATCAATTCAGATATTGAACACATATGCATTGTAGTTGATCAACGTGACAAAATGGATACTCTCAGAAAGGTGATCCACGCTGAAAAGCCCACCAAGGCCATACTGTTCATCAATAAAAATGAAATGGTCCAAGAAGTGGTAAGCAAACTCAACTTTCATAAAATAGGCGCTGTCGGAATCTTTGGAAATGCGACAAAAGAAGATAGAAAAAAAGCACTTGAATCTTTTAGGTCAGGAAAAACAAATATTCTTGTCGCTTCAGATTTGTTGGCCCGTGGACTTGATGTCAAAGATATCACTCATGTGATTTCACTCGACTTACCTGTTGCTTTGAGTGATTATACCCACAGGGTAGGACGTACTGGACGTGCAGGTCAAAAGGGTTTAGCCATATCCATAGTCACTGATCATGAGGTCAAGTATCTATTGAAGCTTGAGAAACAGAATAATATCGTTTTCAAACCAAAAGAGCTCTATGATGGCAAATTGATTGATTATGTCGAGTAACGGTTTATCTTAGATAAACCGGGTGTAGGTGCGGTTTATCCTAGATAAACCCGGCGTAGGTGCGGTTTATCCTAGATAAACCGGGCGTAGGTGTGTTTTGCGAAGCAAAATACACTAGCCTCTATGTCAATCCAGATACTCTGTATAAAAACTAAGATACTCTGTATAAAAACAAAGAGCCCTTCATCTTTATTGATGAAGGGCTTTCAATATTATGTTCCAATTCAACTAAACTTTATTGTTCGATCCACCTGGCTTTTGGTTTTTCTTCGAACTTTGTGCATGACCCATTTTTTTGTCCGGTCTATATTTTTGTTGTTCGATTTCTTTCGCCTTTTTATTTTCCAAAATCTTTTTCATTGCTTCTTTAGCTTTTTCTGACATGTTTATCCCTCCTCTGACTAGTGTATATCTTTATATTACACTATATTTGAAAATTGACAATACTTACAGGCCCAGTGAATCAGTTTTTTAATATGCGGCTTTTTTTAACCACTGAACCACCAATATCAAAACAACTACCCAAATCAGAAGATAAAGTCTCAACATTTTACTGCATTATAAATTTTAAGTAACGTATAAATGTGTAAAGAACCATCAATATAGCCCATATGATTTGCATAATCACGAGTATTGACAATGCCTTAAAGTCTATTCCCGATTGAATAAGAAACGCATTCGACATCTTGAGAGCCAAAGCTGAAATGACAAACGGAAATGTAAAACTGGACATGCTTGGATAAAATTTCAGCTTCAAAAGTCTTGGCATTTGAAGTAATGCAAATCCTGTCATGAATAGCGCAACAGTCATCAAAATGGCAACCATAATCATGCTTTTTTCAGAAAATGCACTCATATAACCGGCAAGCAATAAACTGGCTGGAGCTGCAAATATCAAAATTGTATTGGCAGCAGGTTCTGGAATGCTCTTGAGTTTAAAAACTCTATAAAACACCATCGGAATGAGTGGTATATATACTAAGAGTCCAAACCAGAATAGTGTTTTTCCAACTGTGATTTGACCAAATGCAGGTGCAGTCACACTGCCTGTTACAATTCCAACATAAAGCACAAAGTACGTTGGAAAAACTTTGCTTATCGAGAAATCAAGGACATGCCTCTTGGTGAAAAATACTATCAAACCACCAGAAATCAATAATCCCATCCCCCACATGATAAAGGCAAATCTCGGAAAAAAAGGTCTCAGATAACTTGAAAGAATAATAATAGTCATCGGAATTGTTTGCATCACCCCCGCTGTTACTGGGTTTTGAAAGTTCTCCTTTATAGTTTCCGGAAATCGGATGGTTTTAAGTATCAATAAAAACAAAATAATTCCACTGATACTACCACAAAACAAACGAACTTCATTACTATATGATCCAAGAAGATTCCCAAGAGTAGCCAGTCCGAGCATCAAACCGGATACCGGAAGTGGCAATTTTTTCAGGAAACGGATCATTGAGATTCCTCAACTTTCTGTGTGAAACGGTCATCCAGCTCACGAACTATCATCTCTGCCACCTTTTCTGCAATTTCTCCAGTGAATCTCACACATTGTTTCTTGTGTTCTCCCGAAGCCATATCCATGCCATGTGTTAAAATTTTACAACAAAGCACTTTGTTTTTTTCTTTGAACCAATCATGAAGCTCTGCAGCCAATTTCAGTGTTCTTATACTTCTTTCATCAGAAGGGCTGGAACCTTTCGTTCTTCCGAAAAAATACCCGATACTCATGACCCCACCTGAAACTGCTCCACAAACACATTTTGATTTCCCAATTCCTACGGGAAAACCACTGGCCATAGCGATCATTTCTTCTGGCATACTTGGGTCGAAATTACTCCTAATGGCACTTACTATAGCTTCCGAACAATAAAACTGACCCGCTGCGAATAATGCCTCTGCATCATCTCTCACCTTTTGTATATCAATTTCAATTTTCACTTGAATCCCCCTTTTAGTATAATCTTTTTGATTATATCTCATCATAAGGAAAATAACACAAACTATAAAATTGTTTTATGGATAGTGATGAATCATAAATACCGTGGTTAATTGTTTTCGTTCGAGGTATCTATACAATGAGGTGATCCGTGATGGCACATGATCATGACCATAATCATGACAAACAAAACAATATCAAAGTCGCATTTTTCTTAAATATTTTCTTCACGATTTTAGAGATTTTCGGAGGACTATGGACCAATAGTATGGCTATTTTGTCCGATGCCCTGCACGATTTGGGGGACTCTTTTTCACTTGGTATCGCATGGTATTTGGAGAGATATTCTGAAAAGAAACCCGATCAAAATTTTTCGTTCGGATATGCCCGGTTCTCACTTCTAGGTGCGCTCATCAACAGTATGATTCTAATAGGTGGATCCGCTCTCATCTTGAGCAGAGCAATACCCAGAATCATCAGTCCAGAACCTGTCAATCCTGAAGGTATGATTTTATTTGCCATAATTGGAATTACAATTAATGGGATTGCAGTCTTAAGACTCCGTAAAGGCAGTTCACTCAACGAAAAAGTCGTTTCATGGCATCTGCTGGAAGATGTCCTTGGTTGGGTGGTCGTCCTCATTGCGAGTATAATTCTCCTATTTGTCGATCTTCCAATAATTGACCCAATTCTGTCCATTCTCATCACACTATTTGTGCTCTACAATGTCTTTAAAAATCTGAAATCGATTATGAACGTATTTTTACAAGGTGTCCCAAATCATCTCTCAGTCTCTGAAGTCGAGGATTATATTACGGACCATCAAGGCATCATATCAGTACACCATACACATGTCTGGTCAATGGATGGTGAGAAGATCTTTATCAGCACCCATATTGTATTAAAGGATGATCTGCCACGTGATGAGATAATAAAAATCAAACGCGATGTCAAGAAAGTGTTGCTCGACAAAGGGATAGCTCACATAACGATTGAAATTGATTACGAAAATGAAGGCTGTGAAGATCAGGATTGTCACTAAAAATGGCAAAGAAAAACAGAGGTGTGTCTTTTCGCTCATAACCCACGAAAAGACATGCCTCTGTTAAGTTATAATCTCATGGCTCCATTTTGATCAAGCTCATGTTCAAAGATATTCCAGCCTGGATAATTCAAACTTAAAAACGTTTTTAGCTCTTTAACAAATTCACCTGCATCTCCATCGATCATACACATGATTGTAGGTCCTGCTCCACTCAAGAAACAACCTATGGCTCCAGCCTCATAAGATCTGTCCACTACATTTTGATAACCTGGAATCAATGCACTTCTATATGGCACATGCAAGCGGTCATTAAGCCCTTCTCTGATCAATTCCATTCTTCCTGTTGCAAATGCAGATAACAAAAGACTAACTCTCGCGACATTATAGATGCCTTCTTTGTGACGGATGACTTTTGGTAACACACTTCTTGCCATCTCTGTGGAAAGTTCAAAATCAGGTACAATGGCAACAAACTTTAATGAATCCTGAATCGGCATCTTATTGGTCAATATTCTACCTTGATCCATTACAGAAATCATCAGACCTCCAAAGATCGCTGGAGATACATTATCAGGATGACCTTCTATCTCCGTAGCTAGTTTCAGAATCTCATTTTTATCCAGTGGGTCACCAAGCATAGCATTGGCTCCCATTATACCTCCGACAATGCAAGCCGCGGACGAACCTAGTCCTCTTGAAATTGGGATATCGCCTTTGACATCGATATTGACTTCCATAACTGGTTTTCCAAGAGCCTTAAAAGTATGTCGATAGGCTTTATACACCAAATGATCTTCAGGAAGATTGCATTTTTCAGATGCAGAAAATGAAAAAGTATTGTATCTGTCAATCGCCAGTCCAAGCACATCAAAGCCCGGACCAAGATTTGCAGTAGTGGCAGGCACTCGAATCTCAATCATGATGTGCACCACCTTTCAGCAGATTAAGAGTAACCTCTTTCATATTTGAGGGATCACAGAGGTGATCATGCAGTACTGGAAGTGACTCAAGTTCTGCAAGTTTACTCGGCACCAAATTATGCATTAGTTTGGATAACTGACCCAGTTTCTCAAATTCATCACTTCCTGATGAGTCCTCACCTAGCGACTTCAACACCTTATCTGAAAATTTATAAGGGCTTGCGGTTGATGCAATCATTGTGACATTATGATCCTTTGTCTGGTCACTATATTTTTTATAGGCGCAGTAAGCGACTGCGGTATGTGGATCCATAATATAATCTTCCGTTTTATGAAGATGATCGATCCAATAGGAGATTTCCTCTTCAGTGGCCATATCGGGATAAACGAGATCCGTTTCTGATTGATAATGATAAAAACCATCATTAGATAGTTCGCCCATCTTATCTCTGATCAACTGTTCATCTTCACCAGACGTATGATAAATGAATCTTTCAAGGTTGCTTGAAATCAGAATGTCCATGGAAGGGGAAGACGTTGTCATCAATTGTCTTCTCCTGTCATAAGCTCCAGTTTGAAAGAAATCTGTGAGAATTCTATTGTCATTGGATGCACAAATCAATTTAGCAATCGGCAGTCCCATTTCTTTGGCATAATAAGCCGCCAATATGTTTCCAAAATTTCCTGTTGGCACTGCAACATTCACTGAGTCACCAATTTTTACAACACCTTCTTTGATCAGTTTCAAATAACCATAAACATAGTAAATGATTTGTGGAATCAATCGACCAATGTTGATGGAATTTGCTGATGACAGTACAAATCCGTTTTCTGCAAGCAATTGATTGAAGAGTTCATCACCGAACATTTTTTTGACGCCATTTTGAGCATCGTCAAAGTTTCCATTCAGTCTGACCACGTAAGTGTTATCACCTTCTTGAGTCAACATTTGCTTTCTCTGGATCGGACTGACTCCATCTTCCGGAAAGAATACTATCACCTTTGTTCCAGGTACATCCTTAAAACCTTCAAGGGCTGCTTTACCTGTGTCTCCTGAGGTCGCTACGAGTATAACTATTTCTTCCTTTATCCCCGTCTTTTTAAGTGCTGTTTTAAGCAAATAAGGCAAGATGGAAAGCGCCATATCTTTAAAGGCAAAAGTGGGTCCATGGAATAACTCAAGGAAAACCGCCTCTCCTTTGACGACCAATGGAACGATCTCTTCGGATTCGAATTTCGAATCATAAGCCTGTTCAACGGCATCTTTAATCTCGTCTGAAGTGAAATCGGTCAAATACATTCCTAAGATCATTTGGGCAATTTCCTGATAGGACATTTCAAGCAGGTTTTCAAGTTCAGGTAATTTGGGAATCGACTCAGGAACAAACAGTCCCCCATCCTCGGAGATCCCCTTGATGATCGCTTCGCCACCTGTCAGGCTTTTACTCTTGTTTCTAGTGCTGTGATATTTCATGACTACCTCCCAAATAATCTGTCAATACTTCCACAACGAGTGCATGATCCTCTTCTGATGGCAGGCCGGATACTGTAATCGTACCGATTACTCCAGTACCTCTGATGATAATCGGAAAACTACCTCCATGAGCCGCATACTCGGCTTCGTCTAAAAGAAATTTTTCTTTGATTGTCGTATTTTCGTTTTCTAGATATAGCCCCATATAATATGAACTATGTGAAAATCGGTTCACCATGTTCTTTTTTCTTTCAATCCATGCTTCGTTGTCCGGACTCGAACCACTCAGTGCCACATGGTAAAGTCTGTGACCGTTTCTGGTGATATCTATAGCTACCGGAAGTCCTCTTTTGAAAGCGATTGCATAGAGCATTGACCCTATCTCATAGGCGTTTTCAAAAGTGAATCTATCGAATTGAAGTTTCTTTTCCTGGTAAAGAATATTATCGAGCTTCCATTCATGTTCCATCTGTATTTTCCTTTCTAATTTTGTCTTATATACATAATAGCGCAAAAATCAAAAAATGAGTAGGCATTTGCTCACTCATTTTCTAGATTCACTTATCTTTCAGAAAGATTTTGATAGCTTTGAAGCGCTTTGACGGATTTGTAGGCTGGTCTAATGATTTTAGGATCACTGATGACCTGTTCAATCCTATGCGCACACCATCCTGCGACTCTTGCCGCAGCAAATAACGGTGTGTAAAGTGCTGGAGGTATATCCAGCATCTCGTAGACGAAGCCACTGTACAAATCGACGTTGGCTGCTATTACAGCAGACTCACCCTTGCGTTCCTTGAATATGATTTTCGTCAATCTTTCTATGCTTTCATACAGTTCAAAAGAACTTAGGCAATTTTTCTCTTCAGCGAGCTCCCTCGCTTTTTCCTTGAGCAGCACCGCTCTTGGGTCAGAATTCGTGTAAACAGCATGTCCCATACCGTAAATCAAACCTTTTCCATCAAAAGCTTTTTTATCGATAATTTTCTTCAAATATTCCTTTAAGTCCTGCTCGTTATTCCACTCTGGGCAATGGGTTTCAATGTCTTGAACCATTTCATAAACTTTCCTATTTGCCCCTCCATGTTTTGGACCCTTAAGACATCCAAGAGCCGCACTGATAGCAGAATAGGTATCTGTTCCACTCGAAGAAACCACATGGGTTGCGAACGCCGAATTGTTTCCACCACCATGTTCCGCATGTATAACCAACAGAAGATCAAGCGTCTCAGCTTCTGTCTTTGAATAAACACAATCAGGACGTGTAAGTCTCAAAATGTTCTCAGCTGTACCAACCGAGGGGTCAGGCTGATGGATAAACAAGCTCTTATTTTCAAAATAATGTGCTTTTGCCTGATAGCCATACGCTAGTATGACTGGAAATTGAGCAATCAGACTCATACTTTGTCTTATAAGATTCGATGTGCTCAAATCATCTGGATGTTCATCATGGGAATATAACACCAAAACACTTCTTTGTAGTTTGTTCATGATATCATTGCTCGGAATTTTTAGAATCATATTTTCGGTAAACCCATCAGGCAATTTGCGATATTCATTTAAAAGCTCATTGAATTCACTGAGTTCTGTTTGTGTAGGCAATGCCCCCATCAAAAGTAGATATGCTGTTTCCTCAAATCCCATCCTTTTATCTTTTTGAAATCCATCTACAAGATCTGTAAGGTTGTAACCACGATAAAACAGTTTGCCCTCAGAAGGCACCTTCACATTCTCTATAATTTCATATCCCTGAACAGATCCCACTTCAGTGAGTCCGACCAACACACCGGTTCCATTTGGATTTCTGAGTCCTCTTCTGATGTCATAGAGATCATAGTTCTCTTCAGGAATCCTGTTGATCATTTCCACCGACTTAGCCTTTTTATCTATCCACGCATTCAATTTCATATGCATTCCCCCAAACGGATCATAAATTTTGAATCACAACTTTTGTAAATGTTTCAGTTGACCCCTCTCCACCTAAGTCCGGTGTCAGACCTACGCCACCAGCGAAAACTGATGCTATCGCTTTTTTGATTTTGTTAGCGTCATCAGCAAATCCCATGTACTCCAGCATCATGGCTGCGGATAAAATCATAGCTGCAGGATTTGCCATTCCTTTGCCTGCTATATCCGGTGCGCTTCCGTGGACCGCTTCAAAAATTGCTATATCCGAACCGATATTGGCACCGGGCACGAGGCCCAATCCACCAATGAGTCCTGCACAAAGATCGGATAATATGTCGCCATAGAGATTCATTGTCACAATCACATCGAACTGATTGGGGTTCATAACAAGTTGCATGCACATGTTGTCGACAATCACACTTTCAAATGCAATTGTTGGATATTCCTTTGAAATTGTTTCACCAATCTTTAAAAAAAGTCCATCGGATTTTTTCAGAATATTTGCTTTGTGCACCAAAGTCACTTTGGATCTGCCTTGTTTACTGGCATAGTCAAACGCTGCTCTAATGATTCGTTCAGACGCAGTCCTAGTTACAATTTTGAGTGCATGGACTTCATCATCTGAAATTTCATTTTCAATACCTTTATAAAGTCCTTCTGAATTTTCACGAAAAATGACCAAATCGATATCATTGAATCCTCGATTGCTCACTGTAAAACTTTTGACCGGTCTGACATTGGTGAATAAGTCATATTTCTGTCTAAGCATGACGTTGATACTCTTGAAGCCTTTTCCGATAGGAGTCGTTATTGGTCCTTTTAGGACCACTTTGTTGCTTTCTATGGATTTGTAAAGTTCATCTGGTACAAGTATCCCACTGACATCAAACACACTTTTCCCAGCATTGACAATATCCCATTCAATACCTAGATTCAATGCATCTACCACAGCTTTTGCACTAAATGCAACCTCTGGACCAATGCCATCACCGGGAATCAATGTCACACATTTCATAATGCACCTCTCAAATAAAGTATTGCGCCACCGGCCTTTACAATTTCAAAATCCCTGTCAGAACCATCAAATAAAAGTTTAAAACGCCTTCTATTTTGTGTGTCGATGGCTTCAATAACCATTGATTCAAAATTGATTTTTAGTTCAAGATGAGCGCCTTCAGAAATTTTTTCATAATCAAATGCACTTTCGAATATTAGTGGCAATATCCCTGAGTTGATCAGATTCCCTTTATGGATTCTGGCAAAGGACCTGGCGATCACTGCCCTTATCCCCAAATAAAGAGGTACTAGAGCCGCATGCTCACGGCTGGAACCTTGACCATAATTTTCACCACCAATTATGATGCCGACTTTGTTATTCCTGGATCGATTATAAAACTCCGGGTCAATTGACTGAAAGCAGTATTTGCTCAGTTCTGGAACATTGGATCTGAGTGGTAATAGATTGGAGCTTGAAGGAACGATGTCATCAGTTGTGATGTTGTCTCCCGTCTTAAGGATCACCTTACCCTCAAGTCTCTCTGGCAAAGGAACGTTAAGAGGAAATGGTTTAATATTTGACCCCATTATAATCTCTGCTTTGGGGTTCAGCTCATAGTTGACAAAATAGCTGTTCACACGGTCAAAGTAGTCAGGCCATACTATTTCTTTGAGATCCACACCAGTTTTTCCAACAGGGGACTCAAGATGACCTTTGATTGAGGACCATGCTGCTGTTTCTGGACTGACCAAATAAACATTTGCTGAAGCGGTTCCACACCTGCCTTTAAAATTGCGATTGAAAGTCCTAAGTGAGACCGCATCTGATTTCGGAGCCTGCCCCATACCGATACATGGGCCACATGAGGCTTCAAGTATTCGCGCTCCAGCTTCAATCATATCGCTTATAGCACCATTATCAGTGAGCATCTTAAGTACGCTGCTTGAACCTGGTGAAATCGTGAGACTGACTTCCGGTGCAACTGTTCTTCCTTTCAAAATTTTAGCTACTGTCATCAAATCAGAATATGAGGCATTTGTACAACTTCCTATGGCCACCTGATCCACTTTGATACCTTCTATCTTATCCACATCTATGACATTGTCAGGACTATGAGGCTGTGCCACCTGTGGCTTCAAACTCGACAAATCCACTTTAAGTACGTCATCATAGTGGGCATCATCATCTGCAAATAGCTCTTTAAAATCTTCACTACGTCCCTGTCTTTTTAAATAGTCCAGTGTGGCATCGTCAGATGGGAATATGGAGGTTGTCGCACCAAGTTCAGCACCCATATTGCATATTGTTGCCCTATCCGTTACTGATAAGGATTGGATCCCTTCCCCTGAGTACTCGAGTACATAATTGACTCCACCTTTCACAGACAATACTTTTAATATCTGAAGGATGATATCTTTTGCTCCAACACCTTCAGAGCGTTTTCCAGTCAAAATTATATTCATAACTTTTGGAACCTTCATTTCATAGTAGCCATGTGAAAGGGCAATTGCGACATCAAGACCTCCAGCTCCAATAGCTAACATCCCTGCACCACCACATGTCGGCGTATGTGAATCCGAACCAATCAGCACATCGCCAGGCACAGCGAATCTTTCAAGATGTAGTTGATGACATATACCATTTCCAGCCTTTGAATAGATTATTCCGAATCGTTTGCATACGCTTTCTATGAATGCATGATCATCTGCGTTCTCAAAGCCAAGTTGCAAAGTGTTATGATCGATATAGGCAACAGCTCTGTCGACAGCCTTTTTACTCACACCAAGTTCAAGCAGTTGAAGATACACCATTGTTCCCGTAGTGTCTTGAGTGAGTGTTTGGTTGATTTTGAGCTTTATATCCATTCCGCTTATGACTTTTCCATCAATTTTGTTGTTCTCTAAAACTTTATAAGTCATTGATAACCCCATAGAACCACCTCTTTCTTTTCGGTATACTTGTATACAATTATACCAACGGTCGTGCTCTTGTCAAGATTTTTTCAATGATGTTTTATAAAAAAAACAAGGCACGTCCTAGTGCCAATGTTCATCTTAGCCTAGGAATATGTGCCTTGTTTGAATGATATGCTTAGTGCTCTTTCAGACTGTCAACTGTTCCAAACGATCCACAAAATCCACAAGCAACTCATTTTGATAACTGACAATCTTACTGCTTAACTTGATAGGATATTCACTTCCGAACTGATATGTTTCGATTTCCTTCAAAATTTCAGCTGTTCTTCCTTCCAAAACATTTTCAGGTTTACCTATAAAAATGATCATGAATTGATCCCCTCCATACCTGCCGACAATATCTACCTCGTCAACTGACTCTCTCAAAATATCAGCAGTCCTTCTCAGAACATGATCACCAAATATGTGTCCTTCAACTTCATTGATGTTCTTGAAGTCCTTAATGGTTATTATTGAGGTCACGATGAAATCCATTGTGGTGTGAGATTTCTCAATTTCGATGGCAAGATGCTCAAGCATAGTATGACGGCTATTGATTTGTGTCAATATATCATGAAAATTCTTCTTCGAATGAAGGTCTCCATTTTTCTCCAGTCCGGTCATCTTTTTCGTAACATCGAGAGTATACCCCTGAGCGATCAATGGCTTTCCAAGATCATCTTTTTGGATGACCTCGCATTTATCATAAAACCATCTATATCCGCTTTCCTTTTTCCGGATTCTATAGACTATTTCATATCGTTCGATCTCGCCTAAAATAAGAGCAAGCATCTTGTCTCTTACCTCAGAATAATCTTCCACATAAATCTTTTCACTGAAAAATTCAGTGGTGATTATTGATGGCAGGTCATGACCATCATATCCGAGAAATGAATATCTCATAGGTTCGACATCCATTATATTCGTAGTTAGATGCCAAGTCCATTCTCCTAAATTTTCATTGTATATGTTCATTTTATACTCCAATCCACTATACAAGCGCGTCAACTATAGTGTCTTTTGATTCTAGAAAATGTTCAAGGTCATTGATGTATTCATATAATGTCGCTCTATTCTCAAAATCTTCCCTTGTTGCTGGAAGATCCATTTTTTTAAATGACTTTCTGTAGGATTCGAGTACTTCAAAGATTTCATCTCCAATTCCAATACCTTGAAATTGATCAGCGACATATTCTGTGAGCTCGGCCACCATGCAGGTTTGTTCACAGGTTGCATAAAGTCGATTGAAATATCTCTTCATATGGTGAAGGATTTCAAATTGTACTATTCTGGCCTCCATGAATTTGACATGATAAGTGACTTTTTTTGTAAGTCTATTCTCCGCTTCCTTCCAAGCTCGATCGTATCCCTCTTTGAGTTTTATCTCCAGAATGCCATATAGAATTTCGTCTGCCAACAATTCACGGTCTCTGAGTCTGTTTGCCATGTTTTTTAGAACCGTTTTCATCATCTGATCGATCTCATAAACATCCTGTTCCAATTTTTTCTCGAGACTCGGCATGTATATATTGAGTACAAATCCTATGCCAGCTCCAATAAGCATTTGCATCATTTCATTTGAAAGTGCTGCAAGAGTTACCGATTGAATGGACAACAAATGAGTGACCAGAACTGAACATGGTACAATTCCGTCATTAAATTTTAGTTTTACTGCCAATGGGATAAATGCTAAAAGGTACATACCAAACGCCAGAGGAGTGAAACCTATTGCTGAGAACACCACAGTACCTATGCTCAACGCCAAGATCGTCGATCCAATCCTCATCATAGCCAGATCTAGGGATCTTTTTTTAGTGTGTTGAACACTTAAAATCACTATTATTCCAGAGTTGGCGGCATATTCCAAATTTAATTTCTGGGATATATATACTGCGATTATTGCACCAATTACAGTCTTTAATGTTCTAGGACCTATATATTTGCGAATGTTATTCATGTTTTGTTGACTCCCCAGATTTATCGCTTATGATACTATCCTTTACCCACTTTGATGTCGAACGATAGACAAATCTTCCATGTGAGTCATGAATTTGATCCGCTGGTGAAGGTCTGCCAAAACAATACCCCTGCATATAATCACAATTGGTTACAATTAGTTTCTCGAATTCACTCGGCTCTTCCACACCTTCAATGACTACTTCTAAATTCAAGCCGTGTGCTATCGAAATGAGTCCATCGATCATTTTTGTATCTTCCATATCTATAAATCTATCTTTAAGCGTTTTATCCAGTTTGATTTTATCCACTGGCATATATGTCAAATAATTAAGTGATGAATACCCGGTCCCAAAATCATCAAGAGAAATAATCAACCCAAGTTTTTTAAGTAAAGCGAGTACTTTCATATTTTCTTCTTTATTGTCAATCAATACACTCTCAGTGATTTCAATTTCTATCATTGAGGGTTCTATTTTTCTTGAAGCAAGTTCCTCTTTAATAAAATCTACTATTGTGGCATCATAAATTTGTCGAGGCGACAGATTTATGGCCACAGGTTTGATTTCAAAGCCACTTGCTTCCCATTTTTGCAATTGATCTAGGACTTCTTTGATTACCCACTTTCCAATGGGTACGATCATCCCATTTTCCTCAGCGATGGGTATGAACACCATAGGAGGCATTGACAAGTCCTTAAGCCTTATTAAAGCTTCAAAAGAGCTTATTTCTCCAGTCATTGAATCGATGATTGGCTGATAATAAATCATAAATTCATTTAATTCTAGAGCGTCTCTTAACCTTTTCTCAATATTGACACGATTCTCAAAGTTTGAAATTAGATCTTCAAAGAAAAATTCTCGTTTGTTTTTTCCTGACTTTTTGGCACTATACATGGCAATATCTGCCTTGAGCAAAAGTTCCTCAACAGTGTTGCCGTTGATAGGAAATCTTGAAATACCGATGCTTGCTGTTATATGATTCTTGATCTGTTCAACTTCATTGCTCAGTTTCAAATGCTTGACTATATTTTTTACGCAAATGTCGACACATTCCGTATCGGTCTCGTCCATCAAGAGTACAATAAATTCATCTCCACCGAATCTAAAAACATATACATTATCATCAACTGCATCTATAAGTCCTTTTGAGATACTGATCAGTACTTTATCTCCATATACATGGCCAAGTGTATCATTTATATTTTTGAAATTGTCAATATCAAGCAATAAGACTGACCCGGTTTTTCCAGAACTCAATTGCGTCTCAAGAACATTTACAAATTTCCTGCGATTGTAAATTTCAGTGAGTGCGTCATGTTCAGCCATATAAGTAATATAAGCTTCACTTTGTTGAAGTCTGTCAATGGTGTTTTCAAGTTCTTCATTGGCCACCTTAAGGTCTTCATTAAAGGAAATCACTTTGTACATACCCATGAAAGCCAACAAAGATACAATCAAACCGATGAACCAAATCATGTAATTAAGAACGGTTATTCCCAGCCAGCCCTCGCGAGGCATTACGGTCAGAGTCAAAGTAGAACCGTATAAATCAACTTCTTGTGTTATTGAGTCTCTACCTAGATCCCCTCCACTATTCCAAATGGTCGTCTTTTCTCCGCTCAAAGAGTCAAATCCCGCAAGTTCCACTATATACTCATCTGATAATTCCTCTATCCCGCTTGCAGCAATTGTTTTATCATAATCGAAAATAATGGCAACTTGACCATAGTATGCGTTATTTACAACCACTGGTATCCTTACAATAATCCCAATTCCGCCCTCCACAAGATTAACTGGAGCGGTGAATACAGCTTTCAAATTATTTTTTGCATATAAAATAAGCTCTCTTTGAGAAGGCTCGGTAGCCAAATCGATCCCTATGGCTGACTTGTTTTCCTCATAGGGATATATGTGTGTTATCGTTGTGTCAGTAATGAAGGTCATACTCTTAACGACCTCATCAGATGAAGCATATATATTTTTTGCAAAACTGGAGTACTCCAGTTGCGAGATTTCATTATCAATCTCAACGTAAGCTGCAATGCTCGCCATACTGATCATTCTGGATGTAATGATGCTCTCAAGATTGGTTTGGGTCATCAATAATGCGTCTTTAGCGTCTTGTTTGTGACGCTCAATGGAAAGCGTATGTTCAAAATTAGCCACAATCGCGAACATTCCGAGAACTAATATGAAGACTATCCCAGAGAATAGTATTTTTGTTATGTTTTTATTCAATAGTAACCCCCTATGAGAATTCATCATAATCATATTATAACTTATAATTCAATTTCTGTGTCAACTCACTTGACGATATAGGTATATTTAATATAAATAACGCTTGACACATATCACTATTTAGTGATAACATAGAAACATAGAATTATCACTAATTAATGATTTTTTATTGTTGATTTTCAATAGGAGGCATAAAATGATTAAAATCGGAATTATAGTCGGAAGTACAAGACCAGGAAGAAAATCCATAACTGTAGCAGATTGGGTATATGAAATTGCAAAAAAAAGAACCGATGCAGAGTATCAACTTGTTGATATTGCAGAGTATGAGTTGCCGCTTCTCGATGAGCCTATTCCGCCTGCAATGGGTCAATACAGCAAACCACACACAAAGAAATGGGCTGAGAAAATCACTGAACTGGATGGTTTTGTGTTTGTGACACCAGAGTACAATCACTCAATTCCTGCATCCCTTAAAAATGCGATTGATTTTATTTATGCCGAGTGGAATAACAAAGCAGCAGGATTTGTAAGTTATGGTTCTGCAGGTGGTTCAAGATCCGTTGAGCATTTGAGACAAGTAATGGCAGAAATTCAAGTCGCAGACGTCAGAGCACAGGTGATGCTGTCACTCTTCTCGGATTTCGAAAACTTCAGCATTTTTAGTCCAGACCCTAGACACGAAAGCAGTATCAATACGATGTTGGATCAAGTTGTAAAATGGAGCGGTGCACTTAAAACCATTCGTTAAATACAATGTTTTGTGAAACGAAACATTGGGCGTAGGTATGGTTCTCGCGAAGTGAAACTATACTAGCCTTAAGCACATAAGCCTATGCATCTATGTTCTTTTTAGTATCGCAAAATATGAGCGCGGAGCGCAGCCAAAGAGTTGGTGCTTCGCACTCTTTTTTTTTGAAGTTTTCCGATGAATAAAGGGTATAATTAAAGAAGAGATACACTTTAAAGGAGGTAATCCAATGAAAAGATCCTTAATGGCTTTGTTATTTCTTGTGTTATTGATACAGGTTCCCAGTACGTCATTTGCAGCAGATCTAATACCACCGGATACCATCGCCCTTCACATCGGAAGTCCCTTGATCCTCTCAGATAATATCATGAAAGCACTGGATTCCGACAATCCTGACGTTGTGCCAATCATCCATAAAGAACGGACTTTGGTGCCACTCAGAGCAATTAGCGAGCATTTCGGTGCAGTTGTCTCATATGACCCGATAATGCGTGAAGCATTGATCGAATTAAACGGTGAAATATACTATTTCCCCATCGACACGAATCATTATCGCATTGAAAAATCTGGAGCTGCCACTAAAACTGTATATTACGATACTGAAGCATTAATCATCGAGGAACGTACCATGGTTCCTCTTAGGTTGATTTCAGAAGAAATCTTGGGAAAAACAGTTGGATATGATGATAAGGTCATCACAATAGGAAATGGTCCAGTGGATCTAAGTCAAGAAACAGTCACCGCACTTAAAACTAAAATCGGGCAAGTTCTAAAAATAACTTCAATGGAAGAATTAGAAAAAATCATTTCAGAAACAACACCAAAATATCCAGATGACAAATTCATCGGACTAGAACCATCACCATCACCTGAAGCGCCGGCTGAGGCACCAGCT
>JAGXHV010000160.1 GCA_024636005.1 Bacillota bacterium | reverse complement strand
TTATTGCCTGGGTTCCCCGATCAAAACATATAAGGAGATATCATGGACGAACTGATTTTAGGTTTTCTAACCCCACTATCCACAATTTTTTTATTCGCCATCATCGCAATCACACTTTATACCCTTGGAAAAGGCGCTGACATCCTTATCGATGAGGCAGTGGCCATTTCAGCACATCTACGTATACCAAAAGCCATAATCGGCGCAACTGTCGTATCACTTGGAACCACTCTACCTGAAGTTTCCGTTTCGGTTTTGGCCGCTATCAATGGCAATCCGGACCTTGCACTCGGTAACGCCGTTGGATCCATCATTGCAGACACCGGTTTGATTGTAGGTATCGCCGCTCTGATCAGCCCTATTGTCATCGATTACAAATCAATCCGCGTACAGAGCTGGATTCAACTTTTGGCGGGAGTTCTATTGGTAGTATTCGCACTTCCGATTTTTTCGGGATCGAGCTCAGGTGTGATTACTCAGGGAATGGGATTTGTTCTCCTGGCGTTTCTCGGCATTTATCTTTATTGGTCTTTCAAACACTCTAGGAAAGAAATTCTCGATGAGATCAGCGAAGAAATTCAGGGACATGACAAGGAAAGTCTGGTAAAGCAATTCTTATTAATGGCAGCAGGTATGGCTCTTGTCATTCTTTCATCGAAAGTCTTGATTCCTGCGGTTGAAATATCAGCAATCCGAATTGGGGTACCACAAAGCATCATCGCAGCGACTTTAGTTGCGTTTGGTACAAGCTTACCTGAATTGACGACAAGTGTTAAAGCAGTGCTCAGAGGTCATGGAGACCTTGCAATTGGTAACATCATTGGTGCGGACATTCTCAACGTCCTTTTCGTGGTCGGTATGTCTGCTGCAGCAACGCCGCTTGGACTTGCAGTACCTAAGAATTTCTACTCACTTCATTTTCCTTCTATGCTTTTGATTTTGTTGACGTTCAGAGTATTCACCCTCAACAAGGGGCACACACTGAACAGAAAAGAAGGCGCATTGCTAGTACTTTTTTACCTTGTATATCTTGTGCTCAATTACGTGGGCTAACAATAAAGGATGTCCTCAATCATGTTTATTCAAATGATTGGAGACATCCTATTTTTATTCATTCATAAATTCTTTCTCGGTTTTCAATAATCTTTCAAACCAAATGTAGACGATCGTTCCTTTGAAGACACTGCTGATGCTGATGCTCCACCAGATGCCGTTGAGTCCTAAAAATGTCATCTGACTAAAGTAGAGTGCCATGGGGATTCTGAGTATATTGAAGACAATGCTGGTGATTGCTGCAGGTTTTGTGTGACCTATTCCATTGAACGCCCCAGAGGTTGTGATTTCAATGCACATAAAGAGCTGGGACAGCCCAAGGATCTTTAAATAATCCACACCAAGTGAAATCGCTTCTGGCTCTCTGATGAAGATCATAAAAAGATATTTGGCTCCGAAAAACAATAGCAAACTATTGAAAATTCCAAGAGAAAAGGCCAGTTTCATGGCTGTCCGGTACCCCTTGACCACCCTACCGTATTGTTTACCACCATAATTTTGTCCCACAAAAGCCCCTAGTGCGACAGCAAGTCCCGTAGCAGTCATCCAGGTAATGGATTCAATCTGCGAGCCGACCTTTTGTACCGCAATAGGTAGCGGACCGTATACAGCAATGATTCTTGCGATGATCATGGATATGAAAGTAAATAATCCACTCTGAATCGCAGGTGGTCCACCGAGCCTCATGATATCTGAAAGCGTCAGCCATTTGATGCGTTTGATCAGTGTGAAATGCTCAAACAATGTATGCTTGAACTTGATATTATAAACAAAGATGGCAAAGACAACAAATTGAGCAAATATAGTGGCGAGTGCTGCTCCTGCTACTCCCATTTCGGGAAAAGGTCCGAAACCGTTGATCAAAATCGGGTCCAGCACTATATTGATCACCAGTCCCACAGCATTAAACATAAATGGAGTTCTGCTGTCTCCCCGCCCATTGAATATTCCAGTGAATACTTGATTAGCAAACGGAAACAGGATTCCTATTGCGATAATGGACAGATAAGCGATGGCGTTTTTTTCCACTTCTGGACTACCTGTGTTAAAAAATGAAATCAAATCTGTTTTGAACACCAGAAGAAAGGTCATATAACCCATAGCAAGGAAGAAAATCAAGTGGAGACCACTTCTCGCGAAATGTTCCGCACGTTCCTCATCTTTTGCACCGGTTGCTTGAGCGACCCTGATTTCAGTACCGGTTTTACTCAGCATGATGAACATATTGGCAAACCATACAAAAAATCCAGCGATGCCCACCGCGGCCACTGCACTGGATCCCAGGAATCCAATCCAAATCATATCGGTCAGATTATAGGCCATCTGCATGAAGCTCGTTCCCATGATCGGTAGCGCCATTTTCAGCAGACTTGCAAGGATATCGCCTTCGGTCATATCTATCTTTTTATTTTTAATTGCCATTTCAACCTCTTTTATCTGATTTAAAATCCAATATATTATAACACAATTGTTTTGTATTGTTTATAATTTTGTAATACGACTGTAAGCTTAATGCGATATAATGAAATAGTTAGTAACCGAAAGGAGAACTATATGACAAAAAAGCCAGGTATCTTTTGGGCTCTGAAATCTCTCATCATTATACTTGCTATCTCAGTAATCACTCTAAGCACTCCAGTATCATTTGCTTTAACATTTAACGATGTTGACGGACACTGGGCTGAAAATACAATCAACAACATCACTGAATATGGCGTTATTACCGGATATCCCGATGGAAGTTTCAAACCCGATTCCACAATAAAACGAATCGAATATCTTGTTCTTGTGATCAAAGCACAATCCATTGAAATCAGAGAACGTAGTGAAAATGAATATTGGGGACAACCTTATATTGACGCCGCAATTGAAGCCAACTATATTAAAGTGGACGAGTTCGGAAGCACTGACCTTAGTGTATATGAAAAACCCATCTTAAGACAGGAAATGGCCAGTATCATCACAAAAGCATACCTTGCCACAGGAGCAACCGTTTCTGGTGAGGATATTGCACTGGCCAGTCACAAATTGACCGATTATAATACAGTTTCAGGTCGGTACCTTGACTCAGTCATTTCCGCCGTAGCAATTGGAATCATAAATGGCTATCCGGACTCAACTTTCAAACCGTTGCTAAATGCCACCCGTGCGGAATCATCGGTGGTACTCGAAAAATACCTGACCACACTCAACAAAATCGAGCTCGTCACAGACAATCTGGATACTTCAGGTTATGCTCCCGGACATGCTTTTGCAACATTATCCACTCCATTTTCTGTTAGCGATATAGAAATTGGTGATTCTTCAGTCTCCGTCAAAGAAATCTATGGCGAACCCGCAAGAATCGATGACAGTGCCTATGGATTCAAATGGTGGGTCTATCATGACAATTATGTGGATTACTTCTTGGTCGGTGTCAAAAATCAAAAAGTTGTGGCGCTCTTTACCGCATCCGATTTGATTGAATCATCAACATCACTTACCATGAATCAAAACAAAGCCGCCGTGACAAAAGCCCTTGGAAATCCAATCAACAGTATATTCAAAGGCGCAGATGAATACGTTCAAATAAACAATCAGGAATCTGCAGTTTACCTTAAGAACAATATATATCTGACCGCTTTCTTTGACAATCATGATTCCGGTAGACTTTTCTCCATCATGCTGATCGATACCGCAGTCGAAATGAATATGACATCCCAGTATGGCAATTTGTCAGATCCGGTCAGAATCAGTTTTGAAAAACAGATTTTCGATCTGAACAACGTTTTCAGACTTGAAAATGACAAACCACTCCTGAAATGGAGCGAACCGATAGCCAATGTAGCGCGTAAGCACAGCAAAGACATGGCAGCCCGCGATTTCTTCGATCACATCAATCCGAGCGGACAATCACCATTTGATAGAATTGCCGCTGATGGTATTGACTTCAGAGTGGCGGCTGAAAATATTGCCGCAGGTTATCTCAACGCTTTTGGAGCGCATGCAGGTTGGGTCAATTCACTCGGACATCGCGAAAACCTTGTTAGAAACATTGAGTATCTTGGTGTTGGTGTCTACTTCGGTGGTCCATTTGGAACATATTACACTCAAAATTATTTCACACCATTATAAGCGTTTTAAAGCCCCATACAAACCTTCATTTTATTTAGGTTTGTGTGGGGCTATTTTATTGTCTACATTTAGGGCAAACTCCTAGAATTTCCAAATGATGCTCCAGTATTTTGTAATTTGTCGATTCACTGAGTCGTTTTTCGTAATCCTCAAGTGGACATCCCTTTATTGGGACAATACTGTTGCATTTCACACATATGAGATGATGCCTGTGTTCCATGTGATTCATCTCGTACGTCGACTTGCCATCCGCCTGTAAGTTGGATTTGAGCACCAATCCCTTTTTCGTGAAAAGATCGAGAATCCTATATACCGTCGACAGATTCATCGCATCAGTTTCACTCCGGGTCAACTCCAAATATATTTGCTCCGCAGTGATGGGTACCGATGCATCTGTAAGATAATTGTAAACAGCTTGTCTTTGTAAAGTATTTTTAATCCCATATTTTTTAAAGACAACTTTCAAATCTATTGATCCCATTTCATTCACCTCTTCCATGTATCATGAACGCACCAAACGTTTGTATCCCATCAATGCAACGAAAACAATCGCATTAATCATGACAATACTTGCACCAGATGGCAAATTATATGCATAAGATCCAAGCACTCCAACGATGACTGAGAACACCGAAATCATGGATGAAATTACGATGGTTGATTTAAAACTTTTCGAGACCTGGAGTGCTGCCACTGTGGGAAATATGATCATACTGGAAATGAGCATCGTCCCTACAACTCTGATACCGAGCACTATGGTGACAGATGTCAATGTGGCAATCAAATAATTTCTTCTCTTTGTTGGGATTCCAATGACACTTGAGAATGCCTCGTCATGTGTGATGGCAAACAAATCATTGTAAAAGAATATCACCGTGAAGATAACACCTAACGCCAGAACGACCGACAACCATAGATCAGACTGCTGAATCGAGAGTATGCTACCGAACAGATAACCAAATAAATCCACATTGAAGCCACCGGAAATACTGGATAAGAGCACACCTATTGCGACGGAGAAAGACGAGACAAGGCCGATGGCAGCATCTCCGTGAATTCCTGCCTTTTCGTTCAGCTCCATGATCAGAATCGAGGCCACAATGACTATAGGAATCGATATGAGCAATGGTGATGTATTTAAGAAAAGTGCGATGGCTACAGTGGCAAAGCTCACATGTGCCAGTCCATCACCGATCATGGAATATTTTTTTAGCACTAGAAATATACCAAGCATGGCACTGCTAAGTCCTATAAGCACACCGACAATGATGGCCCGTTGCATGAAGCTATATGATAGTGCTTCTATAATCGTATCAATAATCGTGTTCATGATTGTGCATCCCCTTTGCCATGCCAAAGTTCAAATCAAATTCATCTGACGGACCGAAATAGACCAATTCTCGATCAAGTAACATCATTTTTCTGGTATAACGTTTTATACTGCTTAGATCGTGTGAGACAAGAACTATACTGGTTTGGTCCACCTTATTGATTTCTTCTATCAGATTGAAGAAATCCGCTCTCACTCTTGGATCCAGTGCGCTTGTAGGTTCGTCAAGAATTAAGAGCTTCGGATGTGAAACCATGGCTCTGGCCAGCAAGACCCTTTGCTGCTGACCACCTGACAAATCACCTATTTTCTTGTGCTTAAGTCCTATGATTCCCAGTCTGTCTAAAATAGTATCCACTTTCAAATGGTCTTCCTTGGTCAAACGTTTCGGAAACTTCTTTTGTCCCAAAAGTCCAATTCCGACGATTTCTCTCACTTCTGCAGGAAATAAAGTGTTTCCAGTAACAGCGACTTGAGGCAAGTATCCTATGCCATGCTCAAATTTATAGAGGTCATTGTATACAATCTTACCTTTTTCTAAAGGGATAAGTCCCAAGAGGGCTTTCACAAGTGTTGATTTACCAGATCCGTTAGCACCTACAAGACCAATGTAATCCCCTTTTTCGATGGCAAAACTAATGTCTGTGAGTACTACATTGTTTCCATATCTAACTGTGATATTTTTTGCTTCAATCAGCTTACTCGTCATATCCAAGTCCTATCTTCAAACGTTCAAGATTTTCCTTCATAAATGTTATGTAGGATTTTCCAGCTTCAAATTCCTCTTTTGTAACATTATGTGCACCATGCAATAAAAGCATTTCAATGTCTGTTTCCTCTGAAATGACCCTTGATACTTTTGGATTAATCAGTTCCTCATAAAAAATTGCCTTTGCATCGGTCTCATTAATAGTCTCAATAAGAGCTACAATTTTTTTAGGTGTAGGCTCTGCATCCGGAGAAAATCCCTCATAAGGTGACATGTGCTTAAGTCCATATCGCTTCACGAAATACCCGAAAGCAAAATGTCCACCTGAAAGAATTGTTTTCGAAGTGGTTTTAGAAAGGGTCTCTTTGATTTCAGTATCCAGATCCACCAATGCTTGTTTTAAAGTGTTCGCATTTGCTTCATAATAGTCCGCATTTTTTTCGTCGATCTCCTTTAAGGAAGTTGAAATATTCTCAACCATGATAATTGCAAGATTCGGATCTGTCCAGATGTGCGGATCCACCAGTTCCTCATGTTCCTCTAAATCCATCATAGTAATACCCACGCTCAGATCCACAATTTTCGCATCGATACTCCCTGTTAGCTTATATGCCCATGGTTCCATTTCTTTACCGGTATAAAGGAACAAATCCGCATTTTGAAGCGTGACCATGTCCTGGGGTGTCGGTTCGAATGAATGTGATTCCACACCTGGGGGTAATATCAGAATCACGTCTGCTTTATCCCCAACAATGCTTCTTGCGAAATCATATTGTGGATAAAGTGATGTGACAATACTTAACCGATTGGTTGCCTCAGCACCTTCATCTGCAACGACAACATTTTCAATATTTGATTCACAACCGGAAAGGGCAAAAACCAACATCACCGCTATCACAACAGTTAAAACTTTTCTCATCTTTAATGCCTCCTGTTACTATATTCAATTATTATATACCACAAAATCAAAACAATAAACGCAAATGCAACTGATTTGCATTTGCGTTTATTATATCACTTAACACTTATGTGTCAAGACTTGAGAAGTATTTTCAGTTCCTGCTCTGTGAGATCACGCCATTTTCCGGTTTTAAGGTGATTCAAATGGATATGCATGATCCGTGTCCTTTTGAGTGAGACAACTTCATAACCGAGTGCGGAGCACATCCTTCTGATTTGCCTGTTGAGACCCTGATTGAGAATAATTCTAAAAGTCCTTGGCTTTGCAAGTTCCACTTTACAAGGTTTAGTGGTCGTGTGCTTCTTTTTGACTGGATTGAAAATCTTCACACCTTTTTCCATATTGGAAATGAATGCATCATCTATGGTCTTGTTTACCGTGACCAGATATTCTTTATCATGCTCGTTTTCTTCTCTGAGAATCGCATTGACAATGCTGCCATCGCTGGTCAGTAAAATGAGCCCTTCTGATTCTTTGTCAAGTCTACCTACTGGAAAAATGCGTTCTTTGTGATTGATGAAATCAATAATGTTTCCCTTGATGTGACGTTCCGTTGTACAGGTCACACCGACAGGCTTGTTGAACGCGATATAAACATTCTCTTTTTTGGGACGTACTGTCTTGCCATCCACTTCTACCTTGTCTCCTGGTTTGACACTTTCACCAAGCCCGGCAATTTTTCCATTGATTTTAACACGCTTCATTTGAATCCATTTGTCAGCTTCTCTTCTTGAGCACATACCTGAGGCACTGATGTAGTTATTTAATCTCATGTGAACTCCTGTTTTTGGATACAAATGTATCATTGTACCTCTCATATGAAGAGGGTATTTCAAGCGACTCAGTCAGGGAATCGTCATATGCGTTCATGAGGACTGAGCGCTCTTCATCTGAATCGGCCTGTTCTATCGCGATGGATCTGATCTCCTCCAGGCAACCCATGAAAGCGTCAACCACATCTGGGTCAAACTGCATCGACTTGCCTTTTATAATCATTTCTACAGCAACCTGATGCGTATAAGGGGGCTTGTAGATTCTTCTGCTGACAAGACCGTCATAAACATCTGCAACAGTGATGATTCTACCCGATAAAGGTATTTCATTTCCTTTGATGCCTCTTGGATAACCGAGTCCATCCCATCTTTCATGGTGTGTATATGCCATTTCTTTGGCAAGATGCAGAAATGCCAGTTCACCCAAATCCTTTTCAACGGTCTCTATCGCATTTTTACCGTAAGTGGTATGTTGCTTCATAATTTCAAATTCATCGGTATCCAGTTTCCCACTTTTTTTGAGGATGGCATCAGGAACACCAACTTTGCCAATGTCATGAAGTGGTGATGACTGTACTAAAAAGTCGATATATTTATTGTTGATTGTATTTTGATATTTGGGAATACTCATCATTTCTTTCGCGATGATGTGCACATATTCCTTAATTCTTTTGATATGACCACCTGTCTCCAAATCTCTATATTCAGCGAGGCTTGCAAAACTCATTATTGTAGCCTGTTGTGTCAACATGAGCTCTCTTGTCCGTTCTTCCACCTTAATTTCAAGAATCTCATTCTGATTCTGAAGCGCCTTTTGGGCAAGAGATAGCATCAGATGGGTTTTCACGCGTGCCTTGACTTCTTCAATATTGAATGGTTTGACGATATAATCCACTGCACCGAGTTTGAACCCCAATGTCTTGTTTGATATATCGGAAAGAGCAGAAATGAAAATAACGGGAATGTCTTCCGTAATCGCATTTTCCTTCAATTTCTCTATGACTGTATAGCCGTCCATGATGGGCATCATGATGTCGAGTAAAATAAGATCAGGTCGGACATTTTCAATGGTATCGAGTGCTTCTTGCCCGTCCATGGCAACAGACACCTCATAATCATCTCCAAGGATATTAACAAGGATATCGACATTTATACGTGTGTCATCCACTACCAAAATGGTGCATTCTTTAAGGGTGTTCATGTGAAATCCCTCCTTGGATGCTCTTTGCAATAATAAGCGCCTCTTCAAATTTATAATTTTTGATTTGAGCTTTGATTCTGTTCATGACAACTTGATCTTCCAGTCTGAGAAAATAGACCTCCAGTTTCCCTAAGCATTCTAAACTTTGCTTGGGTTTATGGGCCATCAATGCCTCAATCAATTTGTTAAGGAGTTCCTCTCTCGTCTTCTCCTGGATAATCTCTGGATCTGACCGTCGCCTAAGGGGCGCTTTCAAAGGGACTTTCTTTTCTTTTACGATTTTGTTTGTATCAAGCGCAAATAAATCCAGTGCATCACCTTCTATGAATTCCAGCGGAATCATCACCTTGAATAGACTTCCTGAGCCCGGTTTGCTCTCAAGCGAAACCGTTCCACCCATCAACCGAACCAAATCCTTCACAATGGCAAGCCCAAGTCCCGTACCGCCATACTGTCTAGTAACACTACTATCCGCTTGTACGAATGGACTGAAGATGTGTTCCATTTGTAATGGATTCATACCGATTCCAGTGTCCATAACTTCAAATATGAACCAGGACCGTCTAGGATCTATTGCCTCACCCATTTCCACCTTGATGCCCACCTTGCCTTTATCGGTGAACTTAACCGCATTGCTCATCAAGTTGATCAGTATTTGTCTGATTCGAAGTCCGTCACCAACCAGACATTCCGGAACGTTTTTGGGGATAGTAACCGTCAAAGACAAACCTTTGTCAAATAGTAATGGTGAAACTATCGCATTGACATCTTCTATGACTTTATGAAGTTCAAAACGGGTCTTTTCGAGAGTCAGCTTTCCAGCCTCAATTTTTGAAAAGTCGAGGATATCATTAAGTGTATGCAGCAAAAGTCTTGAAAATTCAAGTGCTTTATCCAAATAATCTTTCTGCTTTTGGTCGAGATTGGTCTTTTGCATAAGTCCAAGCATGCCAATCACACCATTGAGAGGGGTTCTGAATTCATGACTCATATTGGCTAAGAAGTTGCCTTTGATCTTATTGGCTATTTGTGCTTCCGTTTTTGCCTTGATTATTTCATTTTCTGCGTTCTTTCGATCGGAGATATCCCTTAAAGCACTCTGAATGAATAGTGGCTTACCATCAAATGATCTCACAAGTACAGCATTGACTTCAACGGGTAGTGACGACCCATCTTTTTTTCTAAATAGACTTTCATATATGGGTAAAGTTCCCTCTCTCATTAAAATACCCAGTTTATCGCGACTGTTGTCTACTTCCATAGAAACGTCCTTGTAGGAGAGTTCTAGCATTTCTTCTTTTGTATAACCAAACATTTCGCAAGCCCTTTGGTTGACCTCTAGATGATTTCCTTCAAAATCGAGTAGAAAAACAGCGTCATGAGTTTGTTCAAACAAGGCATGAAATCTCAATTCAAAGTCCACCAAAGCCTCTTTTATCTTGTCACTCATATCCATTCCTCATTTCTATTTAAGTTACAAATATTATAACATACAAAAAAAATCTCTCATATCCAATTTATGGACATGAAAGATTTACCTGCGATCAGTTTTGACAGAAATCCTGTGTATAGTGGATCAAATGACTTTCCTTATGAAGTTTGTATCCGACATAGCCACTCTCTATTAATTGTTTTTGTTCTTTTATTTTTTCCATTTCAAGGGCTTCATACCGACTTGGATTGTTGATGCAAAGACTGGTGATATCCCTATGCAGTATGAATCGCCATAGACCATCATCTTTACCAGGCGTGCCATATTTCTTTTTTAAGGATTTGATGTTGAGACCAGCCTTCATAATATTATGCAGACTGAAATAATTATAGGGTGAAACCGTGCATAGCATGTGTTTGTATCCAAAAGGGACTACCCACTCCAGAGCTTTTTCAAGAGTCAACCCCTGAAGTCTGTTGCCTCTGTAGTCAGGATGTACAAGTGTTGTCTCAAGGTGCACAACATCTTTGAACTGGGATTCATGTAGACCTATATCAAGGCCAAGATTATCTTCGGATTCTCCGGGAAAGCTTATATAACGGTAAGCAATCATTTGATTCGCATGATTGAACACGCCAATGATTCTACCACCACGTTCAATTTCAAACAAAAGTGTTTCTTTGGGATCTCTATAGAAAATTTCTTTATTGGGCAACAATTCATAAATATAATCTTGTAATGTAATAACCTGATCAATCTCTTCAGGCATGATGAATCGCATAGTATAAGGTTCTAGAATCGATTTATTCTTCATTATGTAACCTTTGCTTAAAACCATATAAACCTCCTTTCGAATCAAGAAAATTATTTTTAGTGACAACTTCAACGATATATCAAGTTGTCAGGGTGTAATATAGTATAACACTGACAACTCCGTGTTGTCAATAAGGTTGTTAGCAATTTTACACTGGATTCACAAAAATATAAAAATCATTCTCAAATATGCCTATGGGGATGTTATAATAACTAGAGAACATTAGCTATGGATATAAACGTGGAGGATCATTATGGGCGAACCTAGAAAAAGAGTCAAAGCACCTGAAATCAAAATCAACAACGATACGTACCTTAGAATTCCGATTAAAACACACGTCGTCATGGAAAATGACCAATTGATTGATGTGGTTAAAAAATATACCGAAGAACATGTCAAACGCGGTGATCTTTTGTTTGTCACAGAAAAAATCGTCGCCATAACACAAGGACGTGCAATACCAGTGAAAGACATCACACCGAGGCCTCTTGCAAAATTGCTTTCGAAATTCGTTATGAAAACTCCTGCGGGTATTGGACTTGGAATGCCTGAGACCATGGAAATGGCTCTAAGGGAATGTGGAATTCCGCGCATTCTTTGGGCTGCATTTGCAAGTGCTGTAACCAAGTTGATGGGTAAAAAAGGCGTCTTTTATAAAATCGCAGGTTATAAGGCATCTTCCATAGATGGTCCGACACCCAACACGATTCCACCATACAATCAGTATGTCGTTTTAGGACCAGACCGACCGGATTCTGTCGCCAAGGAACTCAGTGAACTCTATGATGGTGTTCAAGTGGCCGTAGTCGATATCAATGATCTTGATGGTTCTGTACTCGGTGTTTCCCATGCCAGCATGAATCGTGAAAAAATCGCAAAGATTCTGAAGGACAATCCTCTTGGACAGGACCATGAACAGACACCACTTGGAATCATAAGAAAAATCAACTAATATAAAAAGGATGTATCGACTGTTTTCAATCGACACATCCTTTTTTCATTCCGTACTTTTTATAAACTTATTGACCCTTTCCGAATTCCCTGGTGAATTGCCAACATAGAAGACCACATCACCTTCAAAAAACACCAGCTTAGGACCAGGAGACAAAACGAGCTCTCCAGTTCTGTTGATTCCAATAATAGTCGCTCCGGTATGTTCCCAAAATCTGATATCTCCAATGGAACGTCCGATTAACGGACTGCCCTCTGGAATTTTGAACTCCAGTGGATATATGATCCCTACATTCTTTAGAAGAACAGCTTCCTCAATCAACTTATCGAGTTTGACCAGCATATTGTCCTCAATCATTCTTTTTTCTTCAATCATCTTTGCGATGTTCTCACGGAGCGAGAGCACATGATCCTTGGATTGATATTCTTTGATGTAAGCTACGGCGGCCGTCTTTGATTTGATCAGCATCCCCTTTTTTTCTATGACTTCAACGACTTGAAGTTCTTCCAGCAGCTTTAATGCTCTCCTAATGGTTTCAGGAGAAACACTGTATTTCCCAGAAAGGGTAGATCTCCCCTTGATGATATCCCCCATCTTCCATTCGTCATTGACAATACTGTAGGCGATATCCAAAGCAATTTTCTCATATTTTGAAGTTTTGTTTTCTGATCCCTGGTTTTCAACTGGATTCAAAACTGACCATCCTTTTAACATTTGATTTCTCGGTACAATTAATTCTATATTTTTTTAACATGGAATTCAATGTTTAAAAAACGCTGTACAAGGGTATTAATGACAATAATTATCAATGACATGGAGGTGCTATTTATGGATAAAACAAAAGAACATGAAAAATTGGGCTCAAGCGTTACCGAAGCATGGGCAGACAATGACAAGGAACTAAAGGAAACTAAAGTGACAATCCCTTCTGAAGAAGCTGTACATGATGCAAAAGAATGGGTTGAGGAAAACGAAAAATAACCATCAAATAGGAAGATGACTTCTTCCTATTTTTTTTCGCCCATGTACTCACTCATTGCTCTACAGACTTCAAGATAAGCTTCATCGGATGCCTTTGAATAGAAAGCATGATCCTCTATAAGCTTGACAATCAGCGGTTCATCATCGAGCTCATACTTGCCA
>JAGXHV010000159.1 GCA_024636005.1 Bacillota bacterium | reverse complement strand
TAAAGGTTTTTTTTCAGCCATCTATTTCACATCCTTTTTTATAACCTTCTACCTCCGGTGCATCCTCATGCAACAACCAACATGCAGAAGTGTGCGTTTCATTGATTCGATAAAACGGTGCCATTTCTTCTTTGCAGATTGTCATGACGTGCGGACATCTCGTTGAGAAAGGACAACCTTTAGGAGGATTCATCAAATCCGGTGGAGAACCTGGAATTGGAACCAATCTTCCTTTGGATTTCGAATGCATTTTTGGAATAGAATTCATCAAGCCTTGTGTATAAGGATGTTGAGGACTGTGGAATATTTCTTCTACAGAACCTTTTTCCATGATCATGCCGCCATACATGACGACCAAATTCTGGCACGTCTCTGCGATGACACCGAGGTCATGGGTAATTATGATGATGGATGTTTCAATTTCCTTTGACAATTTTATGAGAATATCAAGAATCTGTGCCTGAATGGTTACGTCAAGAGCTGTTGTCGGTTCATCGGCAATCAGTAATTTGGGGTTGCATGAAAGCGCAGTGGCAATCATAGCCCTTTGTCTCATACCACCTGAGAATTCATGAGGATATGATTTGATTCTAGTCTCAGGTTGAGGAATTCCGACCATATTAAGTTTTTCAATCGCTATATCTCGCGCTTCACTCTTGCTGACCTTTTGATGTCTTCTGATGACTTCAACCATAAGATTCTCAATGGTGAAAACCGGGTTGAGGGATGTCATAGGGTCCTGAAAAATCATCGATATTTCTTTTCCCCTGATATTAGCCATAACCTCATCAGGTTTGTTGGAGATCACTTCACCGTCAAAAACGATTTCTCCACCAATAATACGTCCAGGATGATCGACGAGTCCCATAATGGATAGAGCTGTTACACTCTTGCCACTTCCGGATTCACCTACTATTCCCAATATATCTCCTTTTTCCATAGAAAAGGAATTGCCTCTCACCGCTTGTACTTCACCCATGTGAGTGAAAAAAGAGGTGCTTAAATTTTTTACTTCTAGTATTTTACTCATGATTCACCCCTATCCTTTTCTCAATCTTGGATCCAATGCATCTCTCAATCCATCGCCTAAAAAGTTAAATGCAAGCATTGTAATTGCAATGGCGAGTGCTGGGAAAAACAATTGGTAAGGATATGTGATCAATCCTGATAACGCATTGTTGGCCAGTGTTCCCCAAGATGCCTGTGGTGCTGAAACGCCAAGTCCGATAAAACTTAAGAATGCTTCAGTGAAAACTGCTGTAGGAATCATCATGGTCATTGCGACGATAATAGGTCCCATTGCATTTGGAATTAAGTGTCTTAATATTATTTTGTGTTTTGGTACTCCGATAACTCTAGCTGCAAGAACAAATTCCTGTTCCTTGAGTGAAAGCATCTGACCACGTACAAGTCGTGCCATACCTACCCAGAATACACTACTCAGCGCTATGATGATGTTGGTGAGACCATCTGATTTTCTGAACCAGACCATCAGCAGAATCACGTAGAGCATCAGTGGAATGGAATTGATGATGTCGACGATTCTCATCATGATGTTGTCAACGCGTCCACCTTCAAAGCCTGAAATACTGCCGTAAATAACTCCTATGAAAAGATTGACCATTGTCGCAATGACTGCGATCAAAAGTGAAATTCTTGCTCCATACATGACTCTCGTCAAGATATCACGGCCTAAATCGTCAGTTCCAAAAGGAAATGATCTGTTGAATTTGGAACCAGTAGAGTACTTGAAGACTTCGCCTTTATACTCGATAGTATAATCGTAGTCGTAGCCTTGTTTATCTCTTAAAGTATTATATGAAAAATCAAGTATGACCACTTCTTCAGAATTACCGGCATCCAACAGATAAGTATATACTTTGTTGATTGGATCCCTGTGGTCAAGTTTTAATTTTCTATCCATTTTTCCATTTTCCAGAACTAGAAACATATTGTAATCGCTTGAAAGATAAAGGTTGATTCCATCTTCGACTTCAAATACATCCAGTTTAGGTGGAAGATTTTTGAAATCATTGCTTTGATCTGAATAGCTGTAAGGTGTTAAATACGGACCCACAGTACCAAATAAAACTATAAAAACAATCAGAACAATCCCAATCATCGCCAATTTATGCTTCTTAAGTCTTCTCCAAGCGTCTTGCCAATATGTCAAACTCGGTCTGGAGATTTCCTCATCTTGAACATTACTTTCCAAAAATTCAAATCTGCTGTCCTTCATATTGCTATTTCTCCTTTCCAAGTCGTATTCTAGGATCGATGAAACCATATGCGATGTCTACAAACAATACCATGATAATGTAGAATGCAGCATAGAAAACGGTCATACCCATTATGGTCGTATAATCACGATTGGTAACACTTTCTACGTAATATCTTCCCATTCCAGGAACAGCAAAAATCTTTTCGACAACAAATGAACCTGTCAATATTGCCGCAATCATCGGACCGATATAAGTTACAACTGGAATCAATGCATTTTTGACAGCGTGTTTTCCAATGACACTGAATTCTTTAAGACCATTGGCTCTTGCTGTACGGATATAATCTTGTCTGAGTACCTCGAGCATACTAGAACGGGTCAGACGTGCAACGAATGACAATGAATACCCTGTCAGTGCCAATACTGGTCCTATATAACCGAGTGGCGACGACAATCCGAATGATGGAATCCATCCCAATTTCCCTGCAAAAACGTATATAATCAGCGTGGCGACAACAAAGCTTGGTACTGTAACACCGAGCGTAGCCATGAACATGACAAAATAGTCTATAGGTTTATTCTGTTTAAGTGCCGAAATGATTCCAACCGGGATTCCCAGTATGATAATCAGCAAACTCGCCATCAGACCTATTTTTGCTGAAGTCGGGAAACCAGCAATAAGCAAATCGTTTACAGTGGTTCCAATTTTCGAATAAGAAGGTCCAAGATCAAAGGTTACAAGGCCTTTCATATAATCAAAGTACTGAACATAAAGTGGTGCGTCCAAATTGTATTTTTCATTCAATGATTTCAAAATCTCGTCCGGTACAGGCCTTTCTCTAGTGAACGGCCCTCCAGGTATAGAGTGCATCATTGTAAAAGTTAATGTGGCAATAAGCAATATGGTGACAATTGCCGAGAAAACCCTTTTCAAATAATATGATCCCACGTGTTTCTCCTTTCGTACATCCCAAAATGTTTGATATTATACTTAATGTCATATCGGTTATGTCTTGACCATATTCTTCCCCCTCATAATGCAGCCCTCCCCCTTTTGAAAGAGCAATTTTGCCTTATTCGGTACTGATAATTTATTTGTATTAGACGCTCCAAATGTTACGCCTTCTTAATTATAGCACCGTTCATATTATTAATATATATTAATATTGCGGAATTTTCAAACTTTTCTGCAAGATGAAAGGGGCTTTTGGGGGTCAAATCCATAAAAATTAATTTATATTGAGTTTTTGGAACGTTCACAAAATTCTTACAAAAATGAAACAAAAGGAAGCTGAACTTTCATTTTCGTTCAAAATCTTTCTTTTCAGGGATATTACACTCGTATTACACTCGTGTTACAAATTCAAATTTTTCATTGTTCGGACCGTCGAAAAAAATGATTTTCGCGTTGCCTACAATTTTCAGATGCCTTATGTTGCTATTCCATCTTTATAACATCTTTTTTTCCTTTGATGATTTGCTTTTTCTGTTTTCGTTGTTCTTTGCTTTTAAACAGGATGTCATAATCGTAGTCATCTGGATAAAGCTCTTCAGCCTCCAGATAAAGTGATAATCGCTTGTGATTGACTTTGATTTTTTTGTTCATTACAAGTACCCCAATATCACCTTTTGAGTTTTCGAGTTCACAAACTATGCCATTACGTTTCATGGTATGGATGTAAACGGAATCTCCAAGAGCGAACTTAGGCTTTGGTTTGGGTTTGAACATGGATTTGGGCTCTTCAATAGGATTCATAGGAGTATCATGAGCCATCTGAGTTTCATGTACTGTCGGCTTTTGATGCTCATCAATACCTTGAATCAACTTTTCTTTGTAATCCATTTTTTCATTATATGCAATTTGATGAGCGCGTTCTATCAATGCCTCTGGCATTCCAATCCTGAGAGCGATCAGTAGCGCATTGCTTTCTCCGCTTTTACCCACCTCAAGTCTGTAGATTGGTTTAAGTGTCGCTAAGTCAAAAGCCATACTGCCATTGATGAAATCCGGGTGTTCCTCTGCAAATCGTTTGATTTCATTGTAGTGTGTCGAGGCTAGTATGAAGCCTTTTTTAGAGTTCAAAGCCTCAAGTACAGCTATCCCAATGCCCATACCCTCGCTTGGATCAGTACCTGCCGTCCCTTTGGCTGATCACTAGATCGGAGAGCATCGAACTGTAATTTGCACCTGCTAAATAGGACTGTAATTTCAGTTTAATCTGATTTTCAAGTTGTTCTATTTTTCTTCTGAGTTTAGACAGTTTTCCTGAAGCTTGATCAGCGACAGCATTATGCACTATGCATCTCGTGATCTCTTCATGCTCAGCCTCAAGTGGATCCATACTGAGTGCGTAACTGGACAAATTTGGTCCCGCATCATCTTTATCACTCATGAAACGGATCATCTTTTGTGTGTCTTTGATGAATCCAGCCATGTGAGTGAGATCCGTCGGACGAAGAATTTCACTTCTACCTAATTTTTCTATGACATTTTTGATTCCCGTCAGAGCGTGAAGTGGGATACTGTTTGAAACGTTATATATATTTCTCGCTTCTGTAGTCTCGTCAAGTCTTCTGACCACAAGATAATAATCTGTCACAATTTCAAGATTTTCGATTTGCTCTTTAGCTGCTTCTGATAGTGCGAATTCTTTTAATCTGTCTATTATTTCAGACCAATCCAACATTTTTTTTGTCTGGTTTTGATTCATTTTGTTTTCCTCCCTGCATTAAAGCACAAAAAATAGCAATAGACACACTGTCTATTGCTACCGCAATTTACCAAGTTACATTTTCAGACACAAAAATAGAGTCCTATTATGCAACTCTTACCTAATCATATTATTCTTGGTCAAAGAACATTGCAACCTTTTTTGAAACAATTGTTTGTGTGATCGTTGACCAGACCAATAGCCTGCATATACGCATACATGATGGTCGATCCTACAAAATTCATACCACGTTTTTTCAGATCCTTAGATATTGTATCAGATAGTTCGGTCTTTGCCGGAAGTTCCTTTAAAGACTCAAAATCATTCTGGATTGACTCACCATTCACAAAACCCCATATATAAGCGTCAAATGAACCAAATTCATTCTGGATATTAATGAATGCTACTGCGTTTCGTATCGCAGATTTTATCTTAAGCTTGTTTCGAACGATTCCCTCATTTTTAAGAAGCTCCAGTTCTTTCAATTCATCATAGGATGCTATGAGTTTTGGATTGAATCCGTCAAATGCCACACGATAATTTTCACGCTTTTTTAGAATGGTCTCCCAGGAGAGCCCCGCCTGGGCACCTTCCAGAATCAACATCTCAAAATGCTTCAGATCGTCATGCACTGGCACTCCCCATTCTTCATCGTGATATTTGACATATAACTCGTTTTGCATATTCACCCAAGCACATCTTTCCATATGAATCCTCCTCTATAAGCGTTTGAAAAATGAAGCCGTCATCTTCAGATATTCGTCACCTTCTTCTTCAGGATTAAACAAATATATACATAAGATT
>JAGXHV010000158.1 GCA_024636005.1 Bacillota bacterium | reverse complement strand
TCTGCTATACTTTCTTTCTCATCCCAATCCAATCGTTCAAGATCAAGGCATAGGGACTTTACTTTACCAATTTGGACCAATTTGTTTAAGAAAGTATGAAAAGATTCAATATACTGGATCTCATCAATACCCGACTTTTCTTTTGCAACTTCTTTTGTCATTTTTCTTCCGATCCATTTTTCAATGTCATAATCGGGTTTTTCAATGAACAATGTGGATTCAAGCCCTCTTTCGGTCTTGATCATCGTCCAGATGAAATGTTCTCTTGTCAATCCAGTAAAATAGAAAAAGTTTTTGTTTGACATAAACGAATAATGGGCATCTGCAGTGCTTTTAGGTGCTTTACCAGCAAAAATAACAGCCAAATCACCATTTTCCAACCTGCCACCAAGTTTGTTTCGATTGTTCTCAAAAAAAGCGCTCATTTATGATAGCCTCCCAATGCATTAGTTGATATCATTTTATCATAACTGTTTTAACCTTTGTATATCATCCTGTTGTAGCAGTGAACAAATCCAAGTTTTTCATATAACTTTTTTGCGCCTTTATTGTCGAGATCCACATGTAATGACAATTTTCCATCGGTGAGTTCAATTGCCTTTTGAATGAGTTCCGTTCCAAGTCCTCTGCCTTTGCTTGTGGAGCGTGTGCCGATATAAGCAAGGTGATAGGTTGGGATAAATCGTTCAAAACCTAAGTTGACTATGATACAAACGCCTTCATACTCCCCATTTCTCGAAGCAAGCAATATGAAGCCCTCTTCATTGGCGTTACGAATGGCATCTTCTGTCTCACCAAACGAGTCAGCGTATTGCGCCAACCATTCTCTTGTATAACTGACAAGTTGCTTTTTGGGCACCGCATCAAAATCATTCAGGTTATCTATTTTCACTTCTGTTTTTGCATCTTTCAAAATGATCACATGAACGCCTTTTTGAACAAGTCCTTGTTTGACGCTCTGATAAAATGCACCAAACCCAAGCGCTTCTGTAGATTTAAGTTTCAAGTGCACCTGAGTCCTCAATAATTTGATTGCTTCCTTGAGATAATCCTCTTCCACATTGATTTCATTTGCTGTCTCATACTGTAGTTTTCCTTTTACGGATTGCGCTTTGAAAAGTGCGGGAGGAGAAGGAATCTTTCCTTCAATCCAATGCTTGTAGATGGTCCATCTGGCGGTTTCGACGTTGAAACCAGTACCACCTTGAATATAAATATTGTCCACTTTGCTTTGTAACCGGTTCATAATCTCATTCATGATTTCATCGGTTGTTATTTCAGCGAATATTCCTGTGGTCATCCCCTCGTAAGCCAAATAAGCTTTTGACTCTTCAGCGATTCTTTTCAGAAGTTCATAGGGTGAAACTGTATATTCTTCCCTGAAATCCAAATAATTTTCCTGACCTATCTTTGGAATTTTCCATTTTTCATTTTTAAAAATCGGAATCACTGGCTTCATTTCCGCCATTTCAACATAATGCTTCAAAATATTGGTGAAGTTTTGAGAACCCATTATGAGCACTTCTTTTGCACCTTGACTTTCAGCCTCCATGACAATCATCTCAGATACCCGATCCAAAATATGACCTTGTGGATTAGCGCCCTCCAGCTTTATGTAAATCTCACCTACATCCAATAATTTTTCTAATTTTCGTGCCCTAAATAATGGTGTTTTTCCACTTTTTCTCAAATCGTTCTCCTTTCTAAAACAAAAGCATCTCAACAAATGTTGAAATGCTCTACGGGTTAGCTACCTTCACATTATAACATTTATAGGCGTAGCCGTCAAATATTGACAGTTCACATTTTTGACAACTTCATTGTAAAAGTCTTCGGTATTCCCTGATCAAACACTTCTGAAGACTGGTTCGGATGTTCTTCTAGTTTTGAAATCACAAGACCGGACTCTGCTGCCGCAGTTACGATTTCTCCCAAAGTCCATTTTCTTAAAAAGACTTTTTCTACTTCACTTCCTTCAATATATTTGCCATAAGCCACGTCATGTTCAATCAAATCCCGACTGAAATAATCTCCATCCACTTTATGTTTTCGAACTTTGGCTGTTGAACCTCTTGATGAAATCAGCTTAGTGCTGATTGGATGGAAATCTTTTATGATTGCCGTCCCACCGGAAATCATCAGATTGTAGATCAGACTGAAAAATGGTGATAGGTCTGAAAAATAATGAAGAATTCCCATCTCTGCGAATACAAAATCAAACTGTTGTCCGAACGTTTCCATATCGATATTCAGGACATCAGAGACAATATAATCAATTTGAACACCTAAGGATTCAGAGAGCTCGATGGCATATTTTTTATTGCCTTCTGAATAATCGACAATGGTTACGTTAGCTCCAAGCATTGCCAAAGCAACAGCTTTATTTCCATTTGACCCCATTAGATTCATGATCTTCTTCCCTTTGAAATCATAATGGATGTCGAACAATCCCTTGATCAAATGTCCTGGATCTTTCTTGATTTTTATCGCATAATCCTTTGGATCACCGAATCTGGTAACCCAGGCATTATAGCTTTCTTTGTTCCACGCGTCCTTATTTTGTTTCGTATTGTCCATGTTTTCCTCTCACCAATAAATTATAATTATATATTATATCATTTTTTTTAAGATTTACCTGATTTATTGACTTTAACACGAAATAAAGGTACAATTTCAAGGTTGTCGTTGTATATTTGCAACTCATAGGATCGGATTAATTAGAAGGATGAATCAAATGTCAGAAATGAAAAAAATCATTGCAACCGAAGTGCAAAAGCGAAGAACTTTTGCAATTATTTCTCACCCGGATGCTGGTAAAACCACACTCACAGAGAAATTGCTTCTTTACGGAGGTGCCATTCGTGAAGCCGGCACAGTAAAATCCAGAAAATCTCAAAAGCATGCTGTCTCAGACTGGATGGAAATCGAAAAACAAAGAGGAATTTCGGTGACATCAAGTGTGCTTCAATTTAATTATAACGGATTTTGTATCAATATTTTGGATACACCAGGTCACCAGGATTTCAGTGAGGATACCTATCGTACTTTGATGGCTGCTGATAGTGCGGTCATGGTCGTCGACAGTTCCAAAGGTGTTGAGGCACAAACCAAAAAGCTGTTTAAGGTATGTAAAATGCGTGGTATTCCGATTTTCACTTTCATAAACAAGCTCGATCGTGAAGGACAAGACCCTTATGAACTCCTTGAAGATATTGAAAACAACCTTGGAATCCGTTCTTACCCGATGAACTGGCCTATAGGCATGGGAAAGCACTTTAAAGGTGTATACGACCGAACGCTTGGTCAGATTGAACTTTTCACTGAGGGCAATCATGGACAGTCTAAGCTCAGCACGGTCACCGGTGACATCAACGATCCAAAATTTCAATCACTCCTCAGTTCGGACCTGCATCAAAAGTTGATTGACGATTTAGAACTGTTGGAACATGCTGGAGATCCTTACGATTTGGACAAAATCGTCGCTGGTGAACTCACACCTGTATTTTTCGGTAGTGCACTTACCAATTTTGGTGTAGAGACATTCTTGAAGTCATTTATAGAATTGACTCCTCCGCCAACCCCTCGATCAAGCGACCAAGGGTTTATCGATCCAGTAACAGAAAATTTCACAGGCTTCATATTCAAGATCCAAGCCAATATGAATCCGACACATAGAGATCGTATTGCCTTTTTAAGAATTTGTTCAGGCAAATTTGAAAAAGGCATGCTAGTCAACCACGTGCAGGAGAACAAGAAAGTCAGACTTGCACAGCCACAGCAATTCATGGCGCAAGATCGTGTAGTTGTCGAAACCGCATATCCAGGAGATATTATCGGAATTCATGATCCTGGTATCTTCAAAATTGGTGACACGCTGTGTGAAGACAACTCGAAAATCGCTTATGATGGCATACCAGTATTTGCACCGGAGCATTTTGCCAAAGTATTCACTAAAAATGCGATGAAACGTAAGCAGTTCATCAAAGGCATCACACAATTGGCCGAAGAAGGAAGCATCCAAGTCTTTAGACGTCCGAATATCGGAGTTGAAGAGCTCATTATCGGTGTTGTCGGTGTTCTTCAATTTGAAGTACTCGAATATAGATTGAAGAATGAATACAATGTAGACGTCATAATAGAAAATCAACCCTACCGCCATGTCAGATGGATTAAATCCGATCAATTCGATCCGAAGAAATTTTCCATCACTATGGATACCATGCTCGTTGAAGACAGTGATGAGAACCCAGTTCTTATTTTCCAAAACGAATGGTCGATCCGACAAGTGGAAGAACGCAATAAAAACATCAGTCTTAAGGAAATATCTATCAGAAAATAGAAAAACGTTTGACCCGTGCTTTTGCGAGCAAAGGGTCAAACGTTTATTTTTTTGTGCTGACAAGTTTCAGTCCAAATGCGCTGGAAATACTGCCGAGAATTAAAGCCAAAACGGTAACGAAAGCCCACAATAACAATGTCATTGAAGTCATATCAAGAGCAGGTAGAAACTGCACAGTACCTGCAAAAGCGTTGCCTAGACTTTCTGAGAAAATGTTGAAAAACAATCCTGAAATAAAAGCGGAAAATCCCGAAATTAAAATACCTTCAATAACAAAAGGAAAGTTGATGAACCAAGTCGGAGCACCAAGTAGTCTTAACGTCCTAATGTGCTCTCGATTGCTATGAATACCTTCTCTAATAATGTGTGATGTGATTATGAACGTGGTGATGCTTACGGATAATCCGACGACAATTCCTATAATCTCTATGAAATCAATAATGTTCTCGAGTTGATCGAGGACTTCCTGATTGTCCCTGACAAAAGACACATTTTTGGTCTTGTTCAGTTCTATGACGATATTCTGACGATTCTCAAAATCGAAACTGAGTTCAAAATATGGATCAAACGGGTTCTCTGTAAATGATTCAAGCACTTTTGCATCACTGCCAAGAATTTTTTCCATATCATCATAAGCTTCACCAGCTTCAACATGTCTCAGACCATTGACTCCATCAATTTTTTCGATTTCATCCTCAAGTTCATCAAGTGCATAAGGATTCAAACCATTTGAATAATAGACACTGATTTCGGCCTCATCACTGATCAGACCCATCCAAGTATTGCTCATCCACCATCCAGAGACAGTCAGCATCAATATGAAAAAAATCATCGTCAGACTCACCAAGGACAGTATGGAAGAGGTCTTGTTCAACATGAAAATGGTTTTGATCTCTCTTAAAAAATAACCACCGTTTTTTATGAACTTTGACATTAAAACCGCCTTTCAATCTTCATTTCACCTGCATTCATTTTAATGAAGACTCCAGTTTGAATATCTTCAATCAAATGAGTGGCATGTGTTGTTATGATTACTGTTGTATTGGTATCCGTAAATGATGTCAACAATTCCAGAATATTTATGGCGTTTTCCTTGTCCAAATTTCCAGTTGGTTCATCTGCAATAATCAATACAGGTTTTCTAGCCACCGCTCTGGCTATGCTTACCCTTTGGCATTCGCCCCAAGAGAGTCGATCAACCGTATGCTTCATTTTGTGACCTAGTCCAACCCGTTCAATGCTTTCTATCGCACTTTCTTTTATGGTGTGAAGAGG
>JAGXHV010000157.1 GCA_024636005.1 Bacillota bacterium | reverse complement strand
TCGAAATACCGAACTCATCAGACCTAGCGTTGCGAATGTTAATCAAGCAATTATCGTGTTTTCCATCAAAGATCCCATGCCCAACATCACTTTGCTGGACAAGATGCTTGTCCTGGCTGAGAATGCAGGACTTGACATTGTCATTTGTTTCAACAAAGGTGATCTGGATGCCAAATTGGATTTTGAGAGTGTCAGCGAGAATTATAAAAAAGCAGGTTATCCAACCATTAAAACTTGTGCGCTACTTGGTGAGGGCATTGAAGAACTTAGTACTTATCTGGTAGATAAGATCTCTGTTTTCTCAGGTCCTTCCGGTGTTGGCAAATCATCTATTTTAAATGCTATTGAAGAGAAGTTCGCTCTAAAAACCGGAACACTCAGTGAAAAGATAAAGCGTGGTAAACACACAACTAGACACTCGGAACTCTTGGATTTGGTCAACGGAGGGATCGTTGTGGATACTCCGGGATTCACCTCATTATCACTTGAAGAAATTGAACCTGAAATGCTGAAGCAATTCTTTCCTGAATTCAGGATTCTTGAAGAATCCTGTCGTTTTGATAATTGTCTTCATATCAATGAACCTGAATGCAGCGTCAAAGAGGCTGTGTCGAAGAAAAAACTTGCAGTGGAACGTTATAATGCATATGTCTATATTTATAAAGAAATAGACGATTTGAGGAGGAAAAATAAAAAATGGTAAAATTGGCACCTTCAATATTGTCTGCAGATTTCTCAAAGTTGCTTGAACAAGTCAAGGAAGTTGAAGCAGCAGGCGTTGAATACCTCCATATTGATGTTATGGATGGACATTTCGTACCAAATATCTCGTTTGGAGCACCGATCCTTAAATCTTTAAAAGGCAAAACTGATTTATTTATGGATGTGCACTTGATGATTGAGAATCCTGACCAGTATATTTCTGATTTTGTCGATGCGGGTGCAGATCTCATCAATGTACACATAGAGGCATGCAGACATATCCATAGAACTATTCAATATATAAAAAGTTTTGGCGTACAAGCGGCAGTTGCTCTGAATCCTGGAACCCCTCTGTCTTCCATTGAAGAAATTCTTCCTGAACTGGACATGGTCCTGATTATGTCGGTCAATCCTGGATTTGGAGGACAAAGTTATATTGAAAGCATGACTGAAAAGATTAGAAAACTAAAAGCGATGATTGATGAAAAAGGACTCAAATGTGATATTCAAGTAGATGGCGGTATTAAAATCGACAATGTCAAAAAAGTTGTTGATGCAGGTGCGGGTATAATTGTAGCCGGATCGGCCATATTCAATACATCAAGTATTGAGCAAACTGTCAAGGCGTTTAGAGCGGTAGTATGAAAATCGGTCTGATCGCACTAAATGGCATTTTAGGGCGACAGGAAGATATTGTGAGTCACTTGAGAAGATATTCTGAAGATCTTGATTTTGATTGGGTAATCGGTGTCGATGGAGGGATATCCATATTGAAAGCCCTCAGTATTGTTCCTTCACAGTTGCTAGGTGATTTTGATTCCGTTAGTGGGCTGGATGAGTATCTTAAACTTTGGCCAGAAGCCGTATGCAATCAGTTCCCCTCAGAAAAAGATGAGACCGATGCGGAACTCGCCATGGACCAGATGCTGAAGATGGGTATCGATGAATTGGTGATCGTCGGTGGATTCGGTGGAAGAATGGATCACTTGATGGGTAATATATTTTTGCTGGATCGGGTAAAATCCGTAAAAGCATATATGATTGACGATATCAATTGTCTTGAAATGATCAAGGGACCGTATGAAAGAACGATTGAAAGAGACTCCCTCTTTGGGAAGTATATCTCCCTTGTCCCGCTGGATGCTCATATAGAGGGTGTTGATTTGCGGGGGTTCAAATACCCCCTTGATAACGCGAAAATAGCCTTCTCTGAAACCGTTGGGATCAGCAATGAGCTTAGCGAGGAGAAGGGGTATATCAGTATTAAATCCGGGAGAGCCTTATTGATCCAATCTAAGGATAGGACATAAAAAATAGGCCAAAGCATAATGCTTGGCCTATTTTTTGGCTGATTTATTTCAAAATAAAAGATCGAGCCAGCTCGATCTTGAGTTCTGAATTTATACCGCTCTTTCGACTTTACCTGAACGTAAACATCTGCTACAAACCTTAATACGCTTAGTGCCACCGTTTATAGAAGCTTTAACACTTCTTAAGTTAGGCGCCCAAGTTCTTCGATTGTGGTTGTTAGCATGACTGACAGTATTACCAGACATCATTCCTTTTCCGCATACATCACATACTCTTGCCATTTATTACACCTCCTTCGAGTTATTAACTCACAACATAACAAACATATTGTATCAGAGGGAGAACTCTTTTTCAAGTAAAAAATAGCCCGGTACATATCTTTTTTTAGATTTTTTCCCCATTTGATACGTATTATCTTGATATTAAACCCATCTTACTATAAAATAAACTTAAAATGATTATAAACTCTGGAATAGAAGGAGGAAAAACATGTCCATAAAAATAATAAATAATTATGGTGATATATCCATTAAAAACGATGTTATAGCAACTATAGCAGCGGTTTCCGCAATGGAGTGCTATGGCCTCGTCGGAATGACATATAAATCGGCAAAAAATGGCATCGCTAAACTTTTAAAAGGAGAACATCTTTCAAAAGGTGTAGAAATCACTTCAGATGACCTAGGCATCAGCATCAATTTATTTGTCATCGTGCAATTCGGAACGAAATTATCCGTTGTTGCAGAAAATATCATTGAAAAAGTAAAATATAATGTTGAAACCCAAACCGGCTTAAATGTTGTTGAAGTCAACTTAAACATTGAAGGCGTCAAAGTTCAAGAGTAGCTAGGAGGAAATCAAGTGGAACTTAAAACCATTAGTGCTGAGTTGCTTGCGAAAATGTTTAAGCAGGGAACTCATGAGTTAAATAGAAATAAGGATCTTGTCGATGCGTTAAATGTGTTTCCAGTACCTGATGGCGACACGGGAACCAATATGTCGTTGACTATGAATTCTGCTATTGAAGGCTTGTCTAAACAATCTTTTAATACTGTGGAAGAAGTGTCAAAAACAATTTCCAAAGGGTCTTTGATGGGCGCAAGGGGGAACTCGGGCGTTATTTTATCGCAAATATTCAGAGGTTTCGCGAAGGGATGCAAAGGAAAAAAAGAACTCAATTCATCTGAGCTTTGCCATGCTTTCAAAGAAGCTGCAGATACTGCATACAGCGCTGTTCTCAAACCTGTGGAAGGGACTATTTTGACTGTAATCAGAGAAATTGCCGAACGCGGTATGGAATATGCTGATGAATCGCTGGATATTGAAGAACTGTTTGCCTTATTGATCAAAAGGGGTGAGGAGACACTTGAAAGAACCCCCGAAATGCTTCCAGTACTCAAGCAGGCAAATGTCGTTGACGCAGGCGGAAAAGGATTGTTGTTCATTTTGAAAGGTTGTCATGATGCTATGCTTGGTATTGAATCAAATTATGAATCCATCAAGTCAACTGTAGTGCAAAACGCTCCTGCTCAATCTTATATGAACACAGACGATATTGAATTCGCTTACTGCACAGAATTCATTATCGAAGGTGATGATATGAAAGGCAATCAGCTTAAAGCTTTTATAGAAAACATGGGTGACAGCTTGGTATTCGTACAAGATGAAGACTTGATCAAAGTTCACATTCATACAAACAATCCAGGAATCGCTCTCGAAGAAGCCCTTAAATATGGCAGTCTCAAAAAAGTTAAAATTGAAAATATGAAAGATCAACATAGTAATATTATTGATGGTTCACATGTGACGATTGAATCTACTCCTTACGATGAAGACTATGGTTTTATCGGAGTCGCAATGGGAGAAGGTTTCGTTAATATCTTTAAGGATTTGGGGATCTTTGGCAATATCGAAGGTGGACAAACCATGAATCCGAGCACAGAAGATTTCTTACGGGAAATCGACAAATGCAATTCAAGGCACATCTTCATTTTTCCGAACAACAGTAATATAATCATGGCTGCCAATCAGGCTAAAGAATTAAGTGATAAGGACGTCTATGTGATTCCTACCAAAACAATGCCACAATGTATTACATCCATGCTTGAGTTCAACCGTGAGCTGGATGCCAGTGAAAACTATAAGGCCATGGTGGAGAGTTTAGGAAACGTGAAGACTATACAAATCACATATTCGGTCAGAGATACGCTTTTTAATGAAATGTCCATTGAAAAAGATGATTTCTTGGCTGTTGCTGATGGTGAAATCAAAGGAGTAGGTAAGAATCAATTTGATGTTGTCTTTGAATCCATTGAAAAGACTCGAGATAATAATTCTGAAATCCTTTCCATTTATTATGGTGCGGATGTAACAGAAGAGGATGCTCAGACACTGGCTTCAGCTATAGAACAACGTTTTCCAGATTTGGAGATTGACGTATATTTTGGAGGACAACCAGTTTATTATTATGTATTTTCACTAGAGTAGTCTGATGACACGGTCATCACCCAAAGCGCTTCATTTGAAGCGCTTTATTTGATTAAAACATTATGAATGAGGTGATTTCTTGCTTCTGACTCCAATTGAAACATTAAACGGTATAGGAGAAAAAAAGAAACAACTTTTAAATAGGCTGGGTCTCAAGACTTATGAAGATGTTCTAACGCATTATCCCTTCAGGTATGTGGATCGGCGCAAGGTGCTCAGTGTTTCTGTGGTCAAAGATCAGGAACAGGCCGTTATCCGTGCAAAAGTCGCAAAGGTTCAGATTAAAAAGTTCAAAAAAGAAATGATGATCCTTGAGGTTTCCGATCATTTTGCTACAGGAGAAATTTTGTTTTTTTCACCCAAATATCTTAAAAATACTTTTGAAGTAGGTAAGACTTATCTTTTTTTTGGTAAAATTGAAAAAAGAGGCATTCTATTCAAAATGATTCAACCAGAATATGCAAAGGAGGGGGATCCTTCCTTTTTAGGAATCATACCGGTTTATGATTTGACTCTTGGGATAAGCAACAAGGATATGATCAATATTCATCGGCAGGTTCTTACGAGGCTCAAATCCTCATATATTGAGAATCTACCGACTTCCATCGTTCAAATGGCAAAATTGTGTTCGAGGCAAGAAGCGTTTGAGAATATTCATTTTCCTAAATCAGCTGAGCATTATAAAATTGCCAAAAAACGTATAGTATTTGAAGAGCTTTTTTTATTGCAACTCAAGCTTATTTTATTAAAGAAGAATTATCATAGGCCAAGTGGCGTAAAGTTCAAGGAAAAACAAGCACTGACCAATTGGATTGAACATTTGCCATTTAGGATGACTGATGCACAGACAAAGGCGTTTGATGAAATCAAAAGGGATATGAGCAGTGATTATGCCATGAATCGATTGGTCCAAGGAGATGTGGGGTCGGGTAAGACCATCATAGCTTTTGCTTCGATCTATCTTTCTGTACTTAATGGCAAACAAGCCATTCTAATGGCGCCGACTGCTTTGCTTGCAGAACAACATTATGAGAGTTTCAAGAATGCGTTTGGCGATGAAGTCAGCGTTTGCCTTTTGACTTCAGATGTAAAGGCAAGCGAAAAAAAGCAAATCAAGGAAGCATTGGCAGAGGGTTCGGTTCAAGTCGCGATAGGAACACATGCTCTGATTCAAGAAGATGTTAGCTTTGATGCACTGGGTGTAGTCATAACCGATGAGCAGCATCGATTTGGCATCAGACAACGAATTATGGCCAATCAAAAGGGTTCACAACCTCATGCGTTAATTATGTCGGCTACTCCAATTCCACGAACCTTATCTTTGATTCTCTATGGTGATATGGATGTGTCTGTGATCGATGAAATGCCGGAAGGAAGAAAAATAATCAAAACTCATTTTGTGGGTAAAGATAAACACGAGCAAATGTATGAGTTTATAAATGAAAAACTTGCTGAAGGAAGGCAGGTGTATGTCGTCTGTCCTCTTGTAGAGACCTCTGAAACGATGGATCTGACTTCGGCTACAGAGCATTATCAAGAAATGGCGGATAGATTTGATCGATATAATGTTGGACTTGTCCATGGAAAAATGAAAGCGCAGGAAAAAGATGATGCGATGAAGCGTTTTAAGAGCGGTGAAGTAAACATTTTGGTGTCGACCACCGTAATTGAAGTCGGGATCAATGTTCCTAATGCTACTGCTATGATCATCATGGATTCTGAGCGGTTCGGACTTTCGCAACTTCATCAGTTGAGAGGTCGGGTAGGACGTGGTGATCAACAATCTTATTGTTTTCTTCTCAGCGAGAAGCTTTCAAAAACTGCAAAAGAAAGAATTCAGACACTGGTGAATTCAAACAGTGGCTTTGATATTGCGGAAAAGGATTTGGAACTCAGGGGACCAGGTGAGGTTTTTGGTTTGAGACAACACGGGCTTCCTGAACTGAAACTCGCAAGTATAGTGAATGATAAGAACACTTTAATTGAAGTTCAAAAGTATGTTAAAATGATTATTGGTGAATTCCAGATGAACAATGTGGAAATGGTCGAGTATATTAGACTATTGAGCAAAAAAATGGATTCATGGTTTACATTATAACAAAAGGGTGGTATTCATGAGGGTTATTTCCGGTACAGCAAGAGGAACAAAACTACAATCGATCGAAGGTCTCGTAACAAGGCCGACTACTGATCGTGTCAAAGAGGCTCTTTTCAGTATGATCAATCATGAGATAGTCGGATCGAAATGTCTGGATTTATATGCCGGCTCAGGTGCACTTGGCATCGAACTCTTAAGCAGAGGTGCCAAGTCTGTAATTTTCATAGAAAAAAGTGTGAAGTCAGAAAAAATAATTGGTGAAAATCTTAAGAAAACCAAACTTGAAAATGGTTCGAGAAGATTGATCAAAGAAGTTGATAAAGCATTGATGATGCTTAAAGGTGAGCGTTATGATATAATTGTGATGGATCCACCTTATAGAGCTGGAGAAATTAGGAAAGTACTTGATCTGATTGCGAGTGAAGACTTATTGGAAGATCCTGGTCTTGTGGTGATCGAACATGAAATTAATGATCCTGATCTCACTGTAATAGAAAATTATTATGAGTGGATCAAGACTAAAAAATATGGAAAGACAGGCATAACATTATTAAGGAGGCAACATGAAAATAGCAGTTTACCCGGGTAGTTTTGATCCTGTGACACTTGGGCATATCGATGTTGTTGAACGAGCGAGTAAAATATTTGATAAAGTGATTGTCACTGTCATGTACAATAGCACAAAACAACCGATGTTCAGTCAAACGGAGCGTGTTGACCTCTTGAAACGATCAGTGAGCCATTTGCCAAACGTTGAAGTGGATTCGTATGATGGTCTATTGACGGACTATATGAGAAATAGGGAGTTATCGATTTTAGTCAAGGGGCTTAGAGTCATATCCGATTTCGAATCCGAGTTTCAGATGGCAAGTGTCAATCAAAAGCTATTGAAAGAGCTTGAGACTGTTTTTGTCATGACCAGAACAGATTATATGTATTTGAGTTCAAGTATTGTCAAGGAGGTCGCAAGACTGAATGGTGACATATCTGGCTTTGTTACAGAGCCAGTGAAAAAAGCGATCGAGGAAAAGTTAGGAGCGAGAAAATGACAAATCCTAAAAAACAAGAATTGGAACTTAGAGTTTTAGAGTTGATTGAAGAATTTGAAGACAAATTGGAAAGTGCACCAACGGTACCTTTGACGGGAAAAATTTTAGTTGATC
>JAGXHV010000156.1 GCA_024636005.1 Bacillota bacterium | reverse complement strand
GAAAATATCCATACACCAATCAACCTGATAGATTGTTCAGTTCTTTATCCATTATTAAGTCATCTATAGTGTGTCCGGTAGTGTTTGAGATGATTGAGAGATTAAAAGTCATTTATGATTTTAAATATGTAAAGTGAGCATTAATCTAAAAAAGTATCTCTAAAAAAGATGGAGATACTTTTTAAACTGATTATTCCACTGGTCTAGATATGGTATAATCTTTAAAGGACCCAAATAAAGAAGGAGAATACTTTATGAGACTTAAAAAATACATATTTTTCTTATTCATACTCACAATATTGTTGGTGTCACTACAGTCCAATACAGATTATGCCACAACTCATAAAAATATTCTAATCATAAATTCCTATCATCACGGATTGTCTTGGACTGACGACTTAACAAATGCCGAAATTGATACAATCAAATCGGGATACTCAGGAGATGTGAAGTTCTATGTCGAATATATGGACTGGAAGGAACATCCTACAGATGAGACACTGGTTTTGTTCGAAGAATTATTGGCATACAAATATGAAAATGTCCCAATTGATTTGATCATTGCTTCAGATGATGCAGCTTTTGATTTTGTACTCAAACACCGCGAAAAACTTTTTGGCAATGTTCCTGTAGTTTTTAATGGAATCAGTGAATCAAGTTATGAAGATTTAATCACTGATGAAAGTAATTTTACTGGAGTGCTGGAAATCATTAATATAAAGACCACTCTAGAACTCGCCAAAATGGTCAATCCAGATCTGGATACGTTTTATATCATATACGATGAGACTGAAAGTGGACGAGCAATGGGCGCAGCGGTAGCAATTGAGGTTCATAAAACACTACCAGATATTGAAGTCATCAAGATATCTAATTTGTCCATTGAGGATATAATTTCATTTGTAACTTCATTGGGCAGTAAAGATAGTATTCTAATGACTGCATATTTTACTGATGTTCATGGCAGAAATATCAATTTTGAAGATATGTTTAACAAAGTCAGTGAATCGACCTCGGCAGCTGTATTTTCTCTTTATGACTATGCTATAGGAAAAGGTGCAATAGGTGGTAATATGCTTAGTGGCAAATTGGTCGGGGAACGTACCGGCGAACTTGCCCTAAAAATTCTTAATGGAACTGACGCCGATCGTTTAGAGCTGGTAAGAGATAACATACACATCAATGCAATAGATTTTGATGCAGCCAAAGCATTTGATATTGATTTTGACTTGTTGTCCAGTGACGTTGTAATCCTGAATAAACCGGTCTCCGTATTTGAAACATACCGCAAATCGATCCTATCAGCTCTTTTTATAATGATTGGAATGACTGTTTTTCTCGTTATATTAAGCTACTATTTAAAAAAGACATTAAAATTAAAAAATGAGCTGGCTGAGAAAAATATTGAACAAAAATTAATGAATGATGAAATCATGGCCTCAGAGGAGGAGCTTAAAGCACAATTTGATGCGTTAAATGAATTATTTGACGAGTTGCAAGTGACAAAAGAAAAAAACGAACTCATTCTAGACGCAATCAAAGATGTAATCATCGACTGGAATATCAAAGACAATCGCGTTTCGGCATCAGGAAGCTGGGAAGAACTGATCGGTTTTCCTTCAGAGCAAATCAATACATCGAACTTCATTTTCGATTGGGTTCATAAAGATGATTTGGAACAAATAAAGCCCTATTTTAAACAGGATTTCAATGAGGAAACAAATGATTTTGTAAGCCAGATCAGAATCAGAACTAAAGACAATGAATATAAGTGGTTCTTGGTCAAAGGTGTCATTGCGAGAGACTCAAGTGGAATCCCAACTCGAATGGTCAGCTCTTATACGGATATTGACGTGATTAGACAAATGGAAGATCAAATCAGATATGCAGCATTCCATGATGAAATGACGGGGTTTGCAAATAAAAATGCACTGGAGACCCAAGTTTCGAAAGACATGAAAAAAGGGATCAATCAGTATGGAATATTGTTGATTGATATAGATCATTTCAAGCGAATAAACGATACAATGGGGCATAGATTTGGAGATAAATATATAAAAGAAGTAGGATCAATTTTAAAAGCACAGCTTATTCCAGAATGCGATATTTTCAGGATCAGTGGGGACGAGTTTGTCATATATCATAGAATGCGTCATATACATGAACTTGATCAACTTTCAGGCAGACTCATTCATGCACTCAATAATGTGATTCAAGTAGAATATAGTAATTTTTCCAATAGTGTCAGTATTGGTACTGCTGTTTATCCTCACGATGGAGATACACTGGAATCACTTTTAACCAGAGCTGATCTTGCGATGTATAAAGCAAAGGAAGAGGGGCGTGGTAGAGTCATCAGGTATCAGAATACAATGTTCGAAAGAAGAATTTGGAGAATAGAGAGAGAAGATGCACTTAAAACCGCACTTGAGCATGGTGAGTTGTCACTTGTTTTTCAACCACAAGTGAATTGTATGACCAATGAGATCTATGGGTTTGAAGCGCTCTTAAGGTGGTATCATCCAATTCTTGGACAAGTATCTCCACTTGAATTCATTCCAATTGCAGAAGAGACTCAATTGATTATGCCTATAGGCAAATGGGTGATTGATGAGGCATTGAATTTTCTTTCAAAAATGAACAATCGTTACCATAAATCTTATGACATGGCTGTGAATGTTTCAGTCTTGCAACTGATGCAAGATGATTTTGAAAGCATAGTCGAGGAAACCCTTAAAGCGAATAATATTCCTGCAAATCAATTTGTGATTGAAATTACAGAATCGGTTGTGATTCAAACCATAGATACGGTTTCATTAAAACTCGAACGGCTTCAAAACAAGGGGACAAAAATAGCTTTAGATGATTTCGGCACAGGATATTCATCTTTGAGTTACCTGAAGGCGCTACCTATCGATATACTGAAGATTGATAAGTCATTTATTGATGAGATGGTCAGAAGCAGTTCTCAAGAGGACTTAGTGCAGTTGATTATACAAATTGGAAGACAAATGTCCATGACACTTGTTGCTGAAGGTGTAGAGTCTCGTGAACAACTGGAACTATTAAAAGAAATGAACTGTGATTTCATGCAAGGATATTATTACTCCAAACCGCTTAATGAACTTGAGTGCATGAAATTGCTCGATCTGGTGGTTTCAGAGTGACCATGATGAAAATGCCAATTGTAGACACCAATCTGCAATTGGCATTTTTTGTATTCACCTATTCATATAAATGTTATAATCTAGAAAAGAATATTGCATATTTGTAATTTACAGGAGGAGCTATGAAAAAGCCAGGCTGGAAAAGCGAGAAGAATTTGTCGCTTTTGGTTGATTTTTATGAGATCACAATGACCAATGGTTATTTGATGAATAAAGATACGGACGTAAGAGTATATTTTGATTATTTTTTTAGAAGAGTTCCTGATGGTGGGGGATTTGCGATTACAGCAGGGCTTGAACAATTCGTAGATTACATAATGAACATCGAATTTTCTGCTCAAGATATTGAAATGTTGCGTAAGATGGACATGTTTTGTGATGAATTTCTAGAGTATCTAAGAAATTTCAAATTCGATGGAGATGTTTGGGCAATCCCCGAAGGGACACCTGTATTCCCAAACACTCCGATTGTTACAATAGGGGCCTCTATTTTACAAGCACAACTCATTGAAACCATGTTGCTTTTGACACTAAATCATCAAAGTTTGATCGCTACTAAAGCAAATCGAATCGTTCGTGCTGCTGGAAAAAAACCGGTCGTGGACTTTGGGGCTAGAAGAGGTCATGGTATTGATGCGACGCTATATGGAGCCAGAGCAATGTATATAAGCGGTTGTGTCGGTACATCCAATGTACTTGCTCATAAAATGTTTGATATACCAGTAGTAGGAACCATGGCCCATAGTTGGGTACAATTCTATGGAGATGACCAAACCGCCTTTCAAAATTATGCCAAGGCATATCCACATAAATCCGTATTTTTGGTGGATACGTATAATGTCTTGAATTCCGGTGTTCCGGCTGCTATAGATGTATTCAGGACAATGGAGGAGAACGCTTCAAAAGGAATACGTCTCGATAGTGGTGACCTCAATTACTTTGCGGTAAAGTCCAGAGAACTGCTAGACGAAGCAGGTTTTAAAGATGCTAAAATTACTGTCTCCAGCTCACTTGATGAATATAAAATCAGAGAACTCGAAATGCAAGGGGCACCTATAGATTCATATGGTGTCGGCGAGAGAATGATGACCTCATCATCTGAGCCTGTTTATGGTGGAGTCTACAAACTTGTCGCGGTGGAGAAAGACGGAATCATTGAACCCCGCATCAAATTGTCTGAGGATATTATCAAGGTGACCAACCCCGGATTAAAGGATGTTTGGAGATTTTATGACAATAAGACAGGCAAAGCCTTTTCAGACCTGTTGACTTTCAAAGGAGAAACCGTCGGTCAAACCTATGTGCTATTCGATGAGGCAATGCCATCAAAGAAAAAGACCGCCAAGAACTTCACTGCCAGAAAACTTCAGGAGGCCATCATTGAGAAGGGGGAAGTTGTTTATAAATTTCCTGTGCTCGATGAAATCCGAGAATACTGTCAAAGTGAAATCAATAAATTATGGGATGGTCTCTTGAGATTTGAGACGCCTGACCAGTATTATGTCAATTTATCATTCGATCTTTGGAATGAAAAAAGAGCTCAGATAGAAGAGAACTATACAAAACTTGAATCATCATCAAATTAGGAGGGGTTATGTTTAAGAAGAAGGCAAAAAATGAAATTCCCACACTCGAGATTCAGACAGATGTAGCAAGTAACAAAGTTGAAATACGCTCACATGTTGAAGAAATTGAATACTTGTCAAAAATCAATAGTCTACTGAAGTTTGTCACTGAACTCGACTATATCAAGGATATGTTGATTGGTGTCAATAAACAGACCAGTATGATTGAGAACGTCGCATCTGGAAGTGAAGAGATGACAGCCTCCATAGAGGATATCTCACACTTTGTTCAAGATTCCTCCGAGAAAGCAGGGAATTCCATTAAAGTTGCCAACCTTTCTCTTAAAGATATCGATCAAGCTTTTGAAGAAATCGTTTATAGTTTTGAAGAATCGAAAAAAGTACAAGCCACGATGGCTAAAGTCAAAGAGGAAGCAGAAAAAATAAATCAGATGGTAACGATCATCAAAGGCGTCGCAGACCAAACCAATCTTTTGGCACTCAACGCCTCCATAGAGGCAGCAAGAGCTGGAGAACACGGTAGAGGTTTTGCGGTTGTAGCTGATGAAATAAAAAAACTGGCGGAAAACACAAAGCAACAAGTGGAGTACATCAGAGCCACTGTGGATCGATTGACGCTTGAAATCGGAAGTACCAGTAAAGCACTTGAGGATTCGAACACTTCCTTTCAAAAGGGCAAAGAACATCTTACAGAGGCTGTGGGCGCGCTGGATGCTTTACGAACCGATCTCAACCATATCAACGGCACTTTTGTAGAGATCAGCGCCAATATCCAGGAACAAACTGCCGCTTCAGAGGAAATGTCCAGTGCAGTCACTGTGGTCAATGAGGAGACCAAATCACTCCATAAAGAGACTGAGAAGACAGGAAGAGCAATAAACTCCATTTCTACCATGATCAACGATATTCGAATGGAACTGATCAAAAAAGACTATGATTTGGACATCAATACACAAATAGAAATCTGTATGACAGATCATCTGGTTTGGAGATGGCGAGTATATAATATGATCTTAGGGTACGAGACATTATCTGAACAAGAAGTCGGGACCCATCATACTTGCCGTTTGGGAAAATGGTGCGATAACGTTCATTTTGATGACCCAGGCATGTGTGATACCATCAAGCAGATGGAAAAACCTCATGAGGAATTGCATGTTTATGCAAAAAAAGCAATTCATGCCTATAATAGTGGGAACACTGAGCTTGCAGAGAAAATTTTACTTGATATCGATCGTTCTTCTGGAAGGGTTATAGAAAATCTCAAGAAAATGAAAAAGATCAATAGGAAAAATGGTAAATGATCATATGAAGAGAATTGATGAAAGAAATACAATGTTCTCACGGATGAATTATAAAATTGGTTCTCCCGAGTACGATGATTATTATAAAAATAATAAGAATCAAAAAGATAAGGATGATGAACTCAGAGAACTTCCCAATATTGGTGGTGAAGGAACTGCTACATATCATCCTGTTCATT
>JAGXHV010000155.1 GCA_024636005.1 Bacillota bacterium | reverse complement strand
TTCGTATAGTCTGTTAGAACAATTCTTGAGAAAATAAACAGTGCAAGTGGAAAACTGATCGCTTGCAATACATTTTGCAACAGAACCAAATCATTATTCATTAGTGGAATTACCTCCCATAGTTATGATGACTACTAGTTTAAGTAATTCATTATATCACAATTCACTCAATTTCAAGCACCAATTTGATGATATCCACATCTCTTGTACTATCGCATTTATGCGTTTGCCAGATTGCCTTATAACCGGAAAGTTCAAAAATACTGTCTTGTATTTTATTTTTGAGCTGAGCATAGTAGACTTCTCTGACATAATCTCCAATACGTACATTTTTATCGTTTGAAAGTATCGTATGCTCGAAGGGTGTTCTTGCCCCATGAATAACAATTTCAATAAGGTTCGCCCTTAAAAACCCTTGTACTTTACTCGGACCTTTGCCGGTTGTCGCCTTAAGAATTTTTGCGATTTCCGTTTCAATCCTTCTCTCTAGATTTTTGCATTCCTCCACAGTCAATGAAAAGACCATGTTTTTTCTGTTGTTTGAAATCTTCTGACATACACTTTCCAGCATATTGTTGAATGTCTCCAGGTCGATTGGTTTGAGCAAATAACGATTGATCCCAATCTCTATGGACGATTGCATGAGCTCGACATCACTTAGTGCGGTAGTGATCACAATCGGTATGACTGTGTTACTCTTTCTGATTTCTCTCGCCATCTCAATTCCGTCCATGACAGGCATTTTCAAATCCGTTATGATAAAATCCACAGGATAGGTGGCAAATTTTTCAAGCCCCTCTTTACCATTCGAAGCCACAATAACACTTTTCACACGTCTTTTAAGAAAAGTAGTGATTTCCTCCCTTAATACCGGTTCATCTTCTATATAAAGCACATTTAATCCTGATAAAATCTCATTGTTCATAAGGACAACTCCTTCATATTCATTATTGTTGGTCAAGTGGTATTGAGATCATAACACTCAGTCCGTTCTTGGTATTTGAAGCTTCTATGGTTCCAGAGAAATTTTTTTCAACGATGACCTTTGATATATAAAGTCCAAGTCCTGTTCCATTTTGAGCATCCTTCGTTGTGAAGTACGCATCAAACAATTTGTCCAGGTGCTCTATATCAGTACCTCCCGCTGAATCTTCAATCTCCAAATGAACAATTCCCTCGTGTTTGGAGATATTGATCCACACCTGTCGTTCACATGTTCCATTTTGAATGATTGCATCGATAGCATTTTTAAGAATACTGAATAGGACTTGTGACAATTGATTGGGTCTGCCATGCATCAACAAATCCATATCCAAATCATAATGGATTTCAATATTGTTGAGTCTGATTGTCTCTTTAAGGAAATCCAAAGTCCGATCCATGACACTTGAAATCAAGAAGTCTTTAGTATCAATTTTGGGATCGAAAAAGAATCTGAAATCATCTATTGTGTTTGACATGAATTTCACGAGTTCTTCGTGACGTTGACCTTGAGACATCAAAAACGCCTCATTCAGTTCTCCATATTTGTATGCATCGATGAGATTGCTATAAATCATTGCGATCCCACTAAGTGGCTGACGCCATTGATGGGCTATGCTGCCAATCATCTCTCCCATTGCTGCTAGGCGAGATTGATAAATCATCAATGCCTCTTTCTTCTTGCTCTCTTCCATTTCCAGTTCAAACATTTTCTTCATACTGATGTCACGTGAAATCATGACAATTTGCTTTTGATTTTCACTTACCATCACACGTGCGTTGATCTCAACAGGAATAGTATGGCCATCTTCACCAATCAACAAATCCTCAAAGATTGCATTATCCGTTTTATCCAACATTTTCAATATATCAGAAAATTCATGTTCTGTTATCATTGTGCCAATCTCAAAATAACTTTTACCATAGAGTATTTCTTTGCTGTAACCTAGTGAGTTGACTACTTTTGTGTTGACCTCGAGAATCTCAGCATCAAGGCTTCTGGAAACAACAAAGATACAGTCCGATCCCGAATCGAAAATCTTTTCAAATTTGTTTTTACTTCTGGTCAATTCTTCATTGAGTGATTTGACAGTTGTCAACAGAGCACGTTCTTTTTCAATTAAAGCTCTGTCGCGTCTGAATCTATAGTACACAAACGCAGATGTCACGAAAGTCAGAATGATGATGAAGTTGATGATGATGATTGTGTAGGTACGTTCTCTTAAAAACTCCACAACCTCCACATAATCCTTCGATACATTGACAATCCAAAAATCAGATCCAATGTGGGCTGGTGCGTAGGCACTGAATTTTTTGACACGCTTTTGATCGTTATCCGTGAACCAGAGAGAATGGTATATTCCAACACCGGACTCCCCATTCTTTTGTTTTTCAACAAGTGCTTCAAGTTCCGACCAATCGAAATCAGGGTAAGCTGAAGTTCGTGCCTCAATGACATTTTCACCTATATCTTCAACATTAGGATGCATTATGAGTGCACCTGTACTATCCTTGACTGAAGCATAACCCTTTTCCCCAGCTCTCACAGGAGCAATAAGTGAATGATAGATTGTATTCAGTTTTATCTTTGTATAAAGCACTGCGGATAAATCACCGTTAACTATAACTGGATGGAGGACATTGACATAAAGCTGACCAGAAACCTTATATATTCTACCTATTTCCTGGGTACCCATTTCACTTTCATTTTTTACTCTGATCCGTTCCAAGTCCGTATTGATATAGGTGCTGAAATCAGTTGTTGGATAGGTATAGATTTCATTACCTTCCATATCGACAAGACGGATCAATTCAATGTTATCACTTTGAATCGTATAGTAATCCTCCAAATTTCTAAAAGGATCTTCGGCGTATCCCACTTCGTCAAAGCCTTCATAATCTCGGATAAAAGAGCGACTTTTAGTCAAAATCTCCAAATTATGCAGTTGATAAGTAAAGAAATTCTCAACACTTTTAGCCACTGTCTCCACAAGAGAAAGAAGCTGTTGTTGTTCTATTTCAATGACATTGTCTTGGATGCGTTTATAATTCTGATAAGATGCTATTACGATGACCACCATCACGGCAAGTGCCACCAAAATTACTATACCTGTCTTGAGTTGATCTGCTTTCCTTTTCATGGGCCATTCCTTTTCGTTTTTATTCATTATATGCAAAACTCTTCATAAGTACAATACAACGACAAAAAGCCACCAAAGGTGGCTAATGTGATTTAAGCTGTCTCAACTGCTTTTTTAGGGGGAAATAGTTTTGATAAACTTTTCTTGATCATTGGAAATCCAACAAAAATGATTGTAATTGCGATTAATGAGATTGCAAGTGGTGATCCCCAGAAAATTTCCAGTGACCCATTTGAAATCTTCGTAGCCTGTCTAAAGGATTGTTCCATCGTGCCCCCAACTATAACAGCTAAAATCATTGGAGCTGTTGGAATCTTGGCAATATTCATAAAATAACCGAGAAGACCAAACATAATCATAATATAGAAGTCGATTACCGAATTTGAGATTGCATATGTGCCTACAAATGCAAGACCCAGTACAAGTGGATAAAGAATTTTTGGCGGTATGGATAGCACTCTTACAAGAATTCCCGCCATAGGAATGTTTACAATGGCAAGGATGAAACTTCCGATAATCATACTCGCAATAAGTCCCCATGCAACATCCGGATGCTGTGTGAATAATAAAGGCCCCGGCTGGATTCCAAGCATCAACAGCGCTCCCATCATGACAGCGGTCGTACCAGATCCAGGTATTCCCAGAGTTAGCATAGGTATGAGCGCTCCAACTGAAGCGGCATTGTTGGCTGCCTCTGGTGCTGCCAGTCCGATGATTTCACCTTTACCGAAGTTTTCAGGAGTTTTGGAAAGCTGTTTCTCGTTGTTGTATGCCATTAGTGATGCCATTGTTCCACCGGCACCAGGAAGTGCTCCAACTATGAATCCAAGCGGTGTGCTTCTCAAGATGGACGGCCATGATCTTTTCCATTCATCTTTGGTAATCCATATCTTTCCAAATTTCTTTTGTTGAATTTTTTTACCGTTGTTGATCTCAGAATAAGCTTTGAAGACCTCTCCTATTGCATATAGACCTATGATTACTACAAGAAAATCAATGCCTGATTGAAGTTCCAAGATATTGAAAGTGAATCTTGAAATTCCAGATTGGGCATCAATACCCACTGTGGCAATTGCAAGTCCTATCATTGTTGCGATAAATCCTTTGAGCATGTTGCCCTTGGACATCGATGAAGTCATCGAAAGTGCGGCGACCATAAGAAGAAAATATTCCGCAGGTCCGAATTTTAAAGCAAATCTAGCAACAGGTGTCGCAAGTACGATCAAGAACACAACAGAAATCAGTCCACCAATGAAAGATGCAATCGCACTAATTGCAAGTGCAGATTCCGCTTTACCGTTCATAGCCATTGGGTATCCGTCAAACGTCGCAGCGAGCGCTGCGCCATCACCAGGTGTATTGATTAGAATAGAGCTTCTTGAACCACCGAACATTGCTCCATAATAAACGCCTGCCATTGTGATCAACGCACCCGTTGGTGACATTGAAAAAGTAAGCGGTAGCAAAACGGCAACACCAGTAGCAGGACCGAGACCTGGAAGCATACCTACAATAGTTCCAAGTATTCCTCCAAAAGTCACAAGCAACAAGTTGATAGGTTGCATTGCGATCAGCAACCCATCAAACAAAAATTGTAAAATTTCCATAATGCGCCTCCTAAATGTTCAAAATAGGCGTCATAGGTAATGATATGCCTAAAAGATAGAAAAATACATAGTAGACCAAAACACTAAATATAAATGAAATGATTATGTTTCTACGAATCTTTTTACGATCGAGCACCGTCATGATGAATCCTACGAAGAAGAATGTGGAAATGACATAGCCAAGATGTTCGTAAACAATCGCATAGACAATAGCCGATGCCACTGTCAACATAATCATTTTTCTGCTTAAAATATCGTTGTCAGTAGTTTTTTCTTTGATTAAGGCAAATGCACGCTTTGTGGATGCCATATCGCTTTTAAACATCAAGGCAAGGCCGAATAGAACCATGCCTGTAGCTAGAATCAAAGGAAATATTGACGGTGCCAATGGGTCACCCATTGGACTTCTTTTAAGATTGTATGACATAATGCCATAAATGAGTCCGAATATAACCGAGATGCCTCCCGATAAAAAATCAAAATCCGCTTTCTTTTGCTTTTCCATAAAACCTCCAAATTAAGGGGGATTTGAGAGCCCGCTAGGGCTCTCACCAAAAATGTATTAGTTGTTCACCAAGAGACCGATTTCTTCCAAAATCACTTTGTAATCTTCGTTGGTTTTCTTTAAGAATTCAGTAAAATCTTCTTGTCCAAGGTAAGCCTCAGCCCAACCGTGCTTAGCAGCTTCAGTCTTCCACTCTTCAGTTTCGACCATTTTTGCTAAAGTATCTTGCCAGAATTCAATTGCATGCTCAGGCATTTCTGGAGCACCGAAAAGACCTCTCCAGTTTTCAAACACAACATCAATTCCTTGTTCTTTGACGGTAGGAATTTCAGCAAGTACGCCTTCGCCAACTCTCTCGCTAGCAGTAACAGCAAGTGCATTTAAATCACCACTCTCAACAAGTGCCTGAATATCACCAAGACCTGTTGTCAAAAGATCGATATGACCACCAAGGATTTGAGCAGTTGCAGTTCCATCCTGGAAGCTGATGTAATCGATTTCTTTAAGATTTTCTACGCCTGCTGCTTTAGCTACTATAAGGAACTGGATGTGGTCCATAGAACCAGCCGCTGAGTTACCACCAATCTTGACACTTTTTGGATCTTTCTTAAGTGCTTCCATTACTTCAGTGATACTCTTATATTCAGAATCTTTAGGTACTGCAAAAGCACCGTAATCTGTAATGAGTCTTGCAAGTGGTGTAGTATTTTCATAGCCATATTCACTTGAACCATTGAGTTCAATCAATAAAATTGGTGGTGAATAAACAGAAATCAATTTTTCAGAGCCCTTTTGGGTTTGCATGTATGCAAGGTTGACACCACCACCACTACCGGCATTGTTTGTTACAGGCATTGGAACACTAACGAGATCAGTATCCTTAAGCACTTTTGCAACTGTTCTGATCGTTAAGTCCCAACCACCACCTGCACCGGATGGTGCGATGAATTCAAGTGCTCCTTTTGGATAGCTTGCAGCATCTGAAGTTGCTGCCCCCGTACATCCTGTCAACGTCATAGCACCTATAACTGTGAGTGCCATCATTGTAGACAATGCTTTTCTAAATTTCATATTTCTCCTCCTCAACCCAATAATTTTATTTATCCAAAAGCGCTTGCGCCTTTAAGATCATGAATTCCATAAGTGCCTCTTTCGAATGTCTTTGAGTTCTTGCGCAGACATAAGCTGGCTCGTCACATAAGAAGCACTTTCTATGTCCGAGGTCGTAATCACTTCGGGACAATCCTTTCAAATCGATGTCAATTACATCAAGATCTATCAATCTTCCGATTGCTTCATCGTTTTCATAAGCGATCATTTGACTTTTGATTGTTTTCGCTGAACCTTTTACAGCGATGATTCGCAGATGCTCATAATACTCAAATCCTAAAAGTCCATCTAAAATCTCATAGTCGAACTCCAGTTGGTTCAGTCGCTTATAGAGCAGCATTTCCGCTTCACTAAAAATGACATTTGACCATTTGGGTTTTTTATCATTTCCCGGAATATTGAGCCGGAGTGTTACCACAGGCACCTGTTTATCGATGATGAACTGGTGAATCCTATTGACTTTAAGTTCTTTTTCCAGCAATCTTTGGTTCATCACTATACTGTCTTTCTTTGCCTGATCGTATCGATGATTGATCCATCACGATATTCGATTTTCGCTACAATGCGGTCTTCAAATTCGATTGATACTGGCTTTCCAACCAATCTATCCACTTTTTCTAGCAATTCGTCCATAGTGACAAGTGGCAAATTGGTAGTCTCCAAAATTTCGAGGAGATCTTTTCGCCTTGGATTCACTGCTATTCCACGTTCGGTGACAAATATATCGACTGTATCACCTGGTGTAATTATTGAAGTTACTTTTTCCACCACGGTTGCCAGTCTTCCTCTATAAAGAGGGGCTACAACAATGGTCACCTTTGCTGATGCTGCTGTATCACAGTGTCCACCAGAAGCTCCCATGATGACCCCATCTGACCCCGTCATCACATTGACATTGAAGTCAGTATCGATTTCCAATGCACTGAGTATGACAAAATCCAGCATGGATGCCATACAGCCTTTGCTGGATGGATTCGCATATTGTGATGCACTGATCTCTAAATGATTTGCATTTTTAGCAATGGATGCCGTAGAGGTAAGGTCAAAACTTTGGACATCATATAAACACCCCACCAAACCTTCTTCGAGAAGTTCAACCATAGGCTGAGTGATGCCTCCAAGTGCGAAAGATGCTTTGATGTCATGGAGTTTCATATGCTCTTTCAGATATCGTGTCACTGCAAGCGATGACCCCCCAGATCCTGTTTGGAATGAAAATCCTGATTTGTATAGAGGCAAGCTGATGATCGTATTTGCGGCATATTCTGCTATTTTCAGCTCTTTTGGATTTTTGGTGAATCGTGTTGCACCAGATGCAATTCCATTTGGATCGCCTATTGCGTCCAGAACAACTACAGCATCCACTAAATCCTGAGTGATGCTTGGTTTCATATTGGGATATTCACACAGATCATCCGTTATCAAAATCACTGTGTCAGCATATTTTGCATCCACAATAGCATATCCAAGTGATCCACACTGTGTATATGCACCGTTTCCACTGGCATTGCCCATTTTGTCACTTCTTGGAGCGGCCAAAAAAGCAATGTCAATTTTAACTTCACCAGCTTCAATCGCTCTGGCTCGTCCACCATGGCTTCTGATAATCAGTGGTGTTCCGAGTTTTCCATCCGATACAAACTCCGCCAATTTTCCTCTAAGACCGCTCGTATGAATTTCTCTTATGACTCCCGATTCAATATGTCCAATCAGAGGTTCATGAACTTTTCCAAGTGAACTCGGAATGATGATCAGATCCTTTATGCCCATTGCTGCGATTTGGTTCATGACAGTGTTGATCACATAATCGCCTTCTCTGAAATGATGATGGAATGATATGGTCATTCCGTCTTTGAGATTCGCCTTTAAAATGGCTTCCATCAAAGAATTGGTGACTTTTCCACTGCCATCAAACGGACCATGATATGGCTTGATCGTTTTTCCATGTATTCTATTTGTACCATTATTAGATTGCGTCTCCATAAGTCACCTGCTTGCCTTTGTAAGTTCTATGATTCTGATGGCTCTGTCCACTATTGGTTTATCAATCATCTTTCCTCTTAAAGAAATGACGCCGAGTCCTTTTTCTTCTGCTTCTTTTATAGCTTCAATGACTGCCTCGGCATGCGTAATTTCCTCATCAGTCGGTGTGAAAATCTCATGGACTATAGGAATTTGTCTCGGGTTGATCACTGATTTTCCATCAAAACCAAGTTGTTTGATCAATCTGACTTCATTTTCAAAATTTGCGGTGTCTTCCACATCTGAAAACACTGTATCCAGCGCGGCGATTCCAGCAGATCTTGCCGCATTGAGCAGTTGAGATCTCGCATATATGAGCTCGATTCCTGACGCTGAACGTGTCGTCTTGAGGTTAGTGACATAATCTTCGGCACCAATTGCGATACCAACAAGTCTATTGGATGCATGAGCGATTTCATGTGCGTTCATAATCCCGAGCGCACTTTCTACTGCTGCCATCATTTTCACACTTCCGGTTTCGAGCCCATATTTGTTCTCATATTGTTCAATCAGAATTTCCACTGCTTTTACATCCTGAACGGTTTCTGTTTTAGGAAGCCTTATGACATGTATTCCAGCAGCAACCATCGCCTCTATGTCTCTTTCACCGTAAGGTGTATCCAGTCCATTGACTCTACAAACGAGTTCAACATTTCCGAAATCCAGATATTTAAGGGCTTCATAAACAAGATGTCTCGCTGTATCTTTTTCCTTCAGTGAGATGGAATCTTCCAGGTCGAACATGATACTATCCGCTCCATAAATCATAGAGTCCGCTATCATGCCGGGGTTACTACCAGGGACGTAAAGCATAGTCCTTCTGAGTCTGTCCTTATTTGTCATGGTGAATCACACTCCAATCCTCAAGGCTTTCCCTTCCAATCGCCCTCATCACTGCGCTTTCCACACGAGCTCTGATTGTACAATCAAGAGCACCGCGGTCTACCGCATTCACTGTGACACTTTTAAGATTGTGTTTATCAAGCACATCGTTTATTAAGGCTTTGATTTGATTACCGAACTGCTTTTCAACAACACTTTTGAGATAGATTTCGTTCGAGCCGATTTCGTTGGACTCTATACGAATTTGTATATCGCATGAATCCAATGTGCCCGCACTTGATGACTTTACTATTTCCATCTTTTCCTCCTAAACTAACTTTCAATGTCTTGAGTCTGATTTCTGTATGGCCTCAATTATTGATTTGGCATCTTTTGACATCAGAAAATCAAATGTCGTAATGGGGACAAAGGGCATTACTGCCTCTATTTCTCCTTCTTTAATTAACTTTCTTACCATTGATGCGCTGATGGGTGTCTCACCAATAGTTTTTCTGGGGATTTCACATACTTCAACGTCAAATCTTGTTAGAACTTCCTTCATGGTCTCATTGTAGATTTCTGTTGTTCCGCAATAAGACTCTGTGCCTATAAATCTTTTTTTTATATTGAGCGCTTTCACAAAATACCTTGCGAAAATTGTTATATCGAGTTTGGCTTGTAGATTGGTGGCACGGTCTGGTGCCTTCAAAAAATAATTTGGAAAAGTTGCCCCGGAAATGATGTAGGTGCCTCCATTCAAAACATAAACGTTCTCAATATGCTTTGTGCCTTCTTTGATCAGGTTCATTCTAGTATCAAATGGAAAAACCGATTTTTCCGACGAAACGACAAACACGTATAGAAAATCACAATGTGCTGCAGCATACTCAATCAAGTATTGATGTCCAAATGTGAATGGGTTGGCATTCATTACTATTGCACCAATCTCTTCATGATCTGTTTTAAGTCGCTCTATCGTTTTCACAAAATTTCTTATGCCATCAGGCTTTCGCTCAAGTAAAACAACACCATCATGCTCAACCTCTGCTCGATCTACTTCGTAGAAACCTATGTTTTGAAAAGATCCTACCGCATCAGGTTTTGTATAGATGAAAATGTTGCCATGACCGGCATCATAAAGTATTTCCATGACATCGTTCATCATCTCTGCAAGGGTGTTCGAGCCTTGCTTATGTATTGCGATAGCAATACTTCTAATTGTACTTCCAGCGACAGATGCCGTTCCAACCAGTTTGTCACCTTCAAAATAACTATAAGTCTGATCCACAAATGGATCCAGCCCTATGCCTTGACCTTTAAGCAGCTCCAAGACCATTTGCCATTCTCTGTCTTTTTCATCAACTTTTCTTAGCTCACACGATTTGAACACTTGTCGTCCACCTTTTTAAACAAAAAAAATCAGTATACAAAATCAAAGATTTCGTATACTGATCGTTAAGGCTTTATGGCCTTTCATTATCCGTAATATTCACTTAATCAAACTGCCGTCCCGTCAAAACAACTCCTAATCATTTCGACTTGAACTTAAGCACATTGTAATAGAAACTTGAACAAAATGCAACTTTTTTTTTAACAAATAAAAACATTTGTATCAATTGTTCTTAATCCAGAACAAAAATAGAGCTACCGCAACGAGATCCGCACTGCCTCCGTGACTGATTCTGTGTGCGATACACCACTGGTCGTAGTGTTCGATCATCTCTCTGCCTTTTTCTGTTGTCATTGCGCCAACTTCCAAAATGGATTTTGCAAACGCCTGGCTTTCTTTGAGGACCATGGGGCTATGTCTGCCAATCACATTTGAATCCTCTAAATCTGAAATGATAGCAAGCAGTGCGCCAATCATTGCATCGTTGATGCTCTGCCCCTTTTCAAGTCCTAATTCTAGTGCGGGAAGCCCTTTGGTCCTCACTGTTTCAAACCCTCTATAAGCCTCACCTCTAGCTCCAAGCATTCCCAGTGTGCGATACTGGATTATGCCATAAGCGCTGGTATGGTCGTTCTCAATAAACTCTTTCTCAAGTGATGGCCCCACATATTCTGATACTCTTGAAGTGACATCTTCAATTTTAAGTTTGCCTGAGTTATAGAGCTCCAGTTCTGTGACAGCGGCGACTAACAATCCAAGTGCATAAATCACGCCTTTATGTGTATTGATTCCACCGGTGGCTTTTTTCATATCTTGCTCCGCCTGAATGCCCAGTGTCTTCAGTCCAGAGAAAATCACTTCACCCTCGTGAAGTGTTTTTGACTCATTCTTATGACCATATTGATCTATGATGAAATGTGCGATTGCTTCAAAATAATGCCTAAGTTCAACACTACTATCCAAAAAAGTATAAAAGTCCATATCACTGTGCGCCCCGTTATTCGCTCGATCCACCAGTCCAGGTTTTGGTGTCGCAGCCACTTCATATAGTAGCGCTTTCAGGGCATAATCTACGACTTTTCTATGCATTTGGAATCCTCCATTTAATTCGATATGAAGACATTTTATCACAATGAAAAACCCTGCGCAATTGACTGCGCAAGGTTTCAATTTCACAATATGACTTTCGCCAGTATCTCCGCATGTGTACAGGCTTTGAGGTCGTTCAGTGTCAAATCATATAGTGCTTCAGTTTCAGCTGTGCACCTGAGTTCCAAGAGTGGCACCGGCGATTTCATAGAAAGACTATGCTCTGATTTATAACGTCTTGCCTCAGCAATAGAAGTTTTGATCTCCTCTCCAAATTTTTGAAGGATCTCATCCACCGGACGATTCTTTGGCCATGTTCTGAGATGAAGTGAATGCTCTGTCTCGAAGTTCAGGAAGAAAGTCTGATACAAGTACTCTGTGATATGGGGAATATAAATTGCATAAAGTTCCAAAACACCTAAAAGTACTCTATATAGTGCGACTTGTCCGGAGTTTTTTTCAGCATAACCATGCTTTTCCGGTTGATAGACCCTTTCCTTGACAAGTTCCAGATAATTGTCACAAAAATCATTCCAAAAGAAGGCATCGATATGATGACGTGCCGTTCCAACTTCATACTCATTCAGCGCATTTGCCGCTTTATTGAAAGTATCCTGAAGCCTCTCTAAAATCCATAAATCGATTGGAAGAAACGCTTCATTTCCCTCTGGATCAAAGTCGTCCAGTTGAACGAAACAGAACTTGCTGGCATTCCAGAGTTTGTTGATCAGACGTTTTGAAATGCTGAGTTCTTCTGCGTCAAAAAATGTGTCAGTCCCAAGTTTTGCACTCGCTGCCCAATAACGGATGGCATCTGCCGAATGTGCTTCTATGAGCGCAGGTGGTGACTGCAACGCATTGTTTTTGGATTTGCTGATCTTCTCCCCCTTCTTTGCGAGTACAAATCCGCAAACCATCAAATCTTTCCACGGGATCTGACCAGTATGGTAAATGCTCTTAACAATTGTATAGAATGCCCATGTTCTTATGATTTCATGTGCCTGTGTGCGCATGCTCATAGGCATCAGTTCACTGGTTATATCAGACCCATCTTTTTCTCCCCAATGTGAATTGATCAATGGCGTGACAGATGAAGTCGCCCAAGTGTCCAGCACGGCCGCTTCAGGAACGAAATCACTTGATCCACAACTGCAACTCATCGATGGTGTGCTTTCGAGAGGATTCACTGGCAGATCCTCATCCTCAGCGATATGAATAGCTCCACATCGTTCACAGTACCAAACTGGGATGGGAACTCCAAAATATCTTTGTCTGGAGATGCACCAATCCC
>JAGXHV010000154.1 GCA_024636005.1 Bacillota bacterium | reverse complement strand
GCTCTACTTACAGCAACAAGGGACTACCTTGAAAGCAAGGCAATCCCCGATATAGATCTTGATGAATCTTTGAAATCTAGTCCGAAACTTTATAGGGCGGCAGAAAAAATAATGAAATGGAGTCAATAATCAATCAGGAAACGATTGCGCTGTTCTGTAATTTTTACAATGGACTCAACAGTAGACTCTTTGAAAGCGTTCAGTTTTGCAAGGAGTGTTTTGGCATCAATTAAGTTGTTGCTGATTCTGGCTGTCGCTTCGTTGATTTCATCCTGGATGGAAAAATCTGAAAAGATGTTGTCAAAAAAGATATCAAAGGTTCTTGTGAATTCGTTGATGTTGATCTCATTGATCTGAGGCAGAGCATCAATATCCTTGAGTTCAACCTTGAGGGTGCGCGCTTTTTGTGAGGCGTCTTTAATGTAGGAAGCTGCACGATTGATGTGATCGTGCTTGATGGCACTTGAAATCAATCCGCCCCCCAAAATGTCATAAATGCCCCAATTTCTTGCAGAAGACAATCCGTCTTGTGCGTTCTTCAGACTTTGAATCAGATCGTTACATGCCACAATCGCCTCATCCGTTTCTTTGAGTTGTCTTTTCTGGGCATGCAGATTGGCTTCAAATTCTGAAACGGCACTTGTATTTTGTCCATTCACCCACTGGAGCTTCGCATCGAGTAGGTCGTTGTATTCTTTCTCTACAGATTGCAAGCTGAGAAGTTCTGCACTTGTTTTATTCATATTGTTTTGAAGGGATTCGACCCGGTCCATGAGTTCCTGATATTTGAACTCAGCGACACGCATTTCTTGATATTCTTTGGATTTGCGTTCATCGAGGTCCTTGGCAAACATCCACATGAGACTTGACAGGGATATTTTCTCCAGTTTCTCATAATCCTGAGTTTCTTTTTTGAGGATTGATGCCAATCGGATTTCCTCTTGGGTGAGTTCATTGAGCGCCTCGCCGAGTTTGGCCAGTTTCTTTGTCAAATATTCTTTTTGGGCAATCGCCTTTGAAAGCGTCTCAAGTTTTTGATAAGCGTTATTGTCCATTTTTACCTCCGCATTTTTTTATAGTATACATGACTTGTATTAATATACCAGTAGAAAAACATTAAAGCTTTATTAAGAAATGATATAATGGGATTATACTTGTGAAATATCTTCATATGGGGGAGTGCTATGACCATACTAGACGGTTTTGTTTTATTAATTGTATTCATATTAGGGAGCACCATAGGATCATTTTTAAATGTGTGCATTTACCGTATTCCTGCAAAAATCAGTATTGTAAAACCACGTTCAAGGTGTGGAAGTTGCGGTACGACACTAAGCGCCATAGATTTGGTTCCAATTTTCAGTTGGATATTTTTAAGAGGAAAATGTAGAACCTGTGGCACCAAAATTTCTTCACGTTACGCCATTGTTGAGTTGATTACTGGACTCATATTTGTCTGGATCCTTTTGATTAATGGCGTTGTACTGACTACACCAATCCTGTGGGTGTTCTTCTCATTTTTGATCGTCGTATTTTTTATAGACCTCGACCATATGATTATACCCAATAAAGTAGTATTTACCGGCATGGTTTTGGGACTTTTTGTACTTGGAGTCCAAATTTATGAGGGATATCCACTTTACATGTCAGATTCGGCCTGGTCGTTCGTACTGGGTCCACTTGTACCAATGTTTACAATGCTTGCTCTTGCCATGGCATCCATGATCTTTTATAGAGCTGGTGGTCTCGGCATGGGAGATGTCAAAGTGTACCTTCCGATTGGCATGTTCCTCGGATGGCGATTATCACTACTCAGTTTGTGGTTCGCATTTTTGTTTGGAGGGCTGTTCGGAATGATCTGGATCTTCATCTTAAAAAGGGACAAGAAAGCAAATATTCCTTTCGGACCGTTTATTGTCCTCGGGGCGATGATCTCGGCACTTTATGGCCTTCAGATTCTTAGTGCTCTATTTAACAGATGAAAAGTATATTATGTTAACAAAAATGTAACATTAGTCATTTACATGACAGGACTTTTATACTATAATAATAGTAATTCAATTATGTGGGCAAACTACCCGAAAGAGTAGGGCGCAAAGCACGAAGTCTAAGGCGCTTAAAGCTATGACGGTTCAGCTGCAGTTTACTAAAAATAACTGCAGCTTTTTTATTTAGAAAAAAACAAAAAAAAGTCAATGACAAATGCAAATTGCAGAGTACATTTTGATTTTAATTGGGTATACTGTTACAAAATAGAAATAAATTGCATCGGAAAGGGCCTTATACATGAGAAAAATGAGACTAGGGGATTTGCTCGTAAGAAATCTAATGATTACAGAACTACAACTCGACATGGCTCTAGGCATTCAAAAAGATGCCAACAAAAAACTTGGTGCAGTTCTCATCGAAGAAGGTTGGCTGACCGAGGAGCAACTTTTCAGGGTGCTTGAAGAACAGTATGATATCCCGTACCTGGACCTCAATACCACATATGTCGATCCGAAAGTACCAAAACTCATCAGTGAGAGCGTCGCTAAAAAGCATCATGTCATTCCAGTCAGACTCGATAAAAATGTGCTCACAGTAGCCATGGCGGATCCGCTGGACATGATCGCGAAAGATGACATAAGGATCATCACGGGTATGGAAGTATCACCAGTCATCAGCCCGGCAATGGATATAGACAAAGCCATAGTACGTTATTACGATGCATCCGAACGAGCTGAACGTGCTGTGGAGGAATTCAGTTCCCAGTCCGGCTTCGATGAAGCCGAGCTCGATGAGGAAGATGCGGACGTCACAAACGCACCAATGGTAAGACTCGTCAACACCATCATCGCCCAGGCTGTTCGTGCAAAAGCGAGTGACATCCACATCGAACCATTTGAAAAGCATGTTCGCATAAGATATAGAGTGGACGGGGAACTCATGGAAGTCATGACCCCTACAAAAAATACACATTCAGCAATTGTTACCCGGATTAAAATTATGGGTAAGTTAAATATATCCGAAAAAAGAATTCCACAAGACGGTCGTGTTGAAACCATCATTGAAGGTGCGGCAATTGATATGCGTATCTCCATACTTCCAACGGTTTATGGTGAAAAAGTGGTGATCCGTCTTCTCGATAGAAGCGGACTTGCGGCACGAAAAGAGGATCTCGGGTTCACCGAGCACAACCTCAAACTCATCAACAAGATACTCAAAGTGCCTGAAGGCATATTTCTGGTGACGGGACCGACAGGTAGTGGTAAGACAACTACGCTATATGCGTTTCTAAAAGAACTGAACCGGGAAAATAAAAACATCATTACAGTTGAAGACCCGGTAGAGTATAGACTCGAAGGCATCAATCAGGTACAGGTCAACAACAAAGCGGGACTCACATTTGCAAACGGCCTCAGATCCATCCTCAGACAAGACCCCGACATCATCATGGTCGGGGAGATCAGAGACGTGGAAACCGCGGAAATCGCAGTAAGAGCAGCCATCACAGGTCACGTCGTTTTATCGACTATTCATACAAACGACACTGTCAGCACAATCTCAAGACTTTCAGACATGGGCATCGAAAACTTTCTTCTCTCATCTTCGATGGTCGGGATCCTGGCACAACGTCTCGTAAAAAAAGTCTGCATCAAATGCAAGACTGAAATTGAACTCACCGAGATTGAACGAGACGTTTTGAAACTCGGTCCTCACGATGAGGCACACGTTTATAAAGGCACTGGTTGCAACTCCTGCAACCACACTGGATACTCCGGTAGAACAGCCATCCATGAGGTGTTGATGATCGATCGGGACATCAAGACGATGATCTCCAACAATAGACCCATTGAAGATATCAAAGTAAAAGCACGTGAAAAAGGACTCAGAACACTTAATGAAACAGCACGCGAACTCGTGCTCAGAGGCATCACCACCATAGACGAAATGGTGAGAATGACGTATAGCGTAGACGATTGATCGAAGGAGCATTTATGAACTTATTCGAATTACTATCCATAGCAGTTGAAGCAGGCGCATCCGACCTTCATCTTACGGTAAATTCTCCACCGATTATGCGAGTCAATGGAAAACTCATCCGGATGACGAATGAGAGCTTGACTCCTGATGACACACTGCGCATCATCGGGGAAGTTTTGAAACCAGACCAAAACGCAGTATTTGAAGAAAGAGGCGAACTGGACCTCTCTTATAGCCATCCTGGCCTTGGCAGGTTTAGGGTCAACGTTTTCAAACAGCGTGGTAGCTATGGTATGGCGCTTCGCGTGGTGGCACTTTCCATTCCATCCATGGAGTCTTTAGGACTTCCTTTGATTCTCAAAGATCTCGCCAAAAAACAAAGAGGATTGATTCTCGTCACGGGACCTACGGGCAGTGGTAAGTCCACAACCCTCGCCGCGATGATCGATTATATGAACCAAAACAGGAACGAACACATCTTGACAATAGAAGATCCAATCGAGTACTTGCACAAACATAACAAAAGCATCGTCAATCAACGGGAAATCGGACACGATTCACAATCTTTTGCCAATGCGCTCAGAGCCGCACTCAGACAAGACCCGGACATCATCCTGGTCGGTGAGATGCGTGACCTCGAGACCATTGCAACAGCCATCACCGCGGCTGAAACCGGTCACCTCGTTCTCTCCACACTGCACACCATCGGAGCTGCAAAGACCGTGGACAGGATCATCGACGTGTTCCCTCCACACCAGCAACAACAAATTAGAATTCAACTCGCTTCGGTCATAGAAGCGGTCATATCGCAACAGATTTTACCGAAAGCCGACGGCTCAGGCCGTGTGGCCGCCTTCGAAGTCATGACCGCCAACACAGCGGTACGAAACCTCGTCAGAGAAGGCAAGACGCACCAAATCCAAACCGTCATCCAAACCGGATCGATGGCAGGCATGCAAACCATGGATGCTTCACTACTGGATTTATTTAAAAAACGGGTCATCGATAAAGAAAACCTCAGAAAATACTCGGTGGATACCGATATGGTAATGAAACAAGCCGGCTTCTAATAGGATAGGGGGGATACTCAGTGGCAAATACTTACGTTTGTAGAGAAATAGACATGGGTGGCAAAATTGTAGAGAACACCTATAAAGCGGAAAGCCAAGACGATCTGATCCAAATGATCAGGGCCAAAGGGCATACACCTGTAAGAATTGAAAAGGAAGCAGTGAAAGGACAGGATGTCAGTACTCTTGGTTTCTTCAAGCCAAAAGTCAAAGCCAAGGACGTAGCCATCTTTTGTAAACAGATGCACACCATGCTGTTTGCTGGAATGCCACTCTTATCGGCACTTGAAGTTCTGGAGAATCAATCTGAAAACAAGACTCTAAAGGCAACTGTTAAGGATATGTCTATGCAGGTGCAAAAGGGTGAAGTACTCTCAACGACTATGAAGAGACATCCCAAGGTCTTTCCACCGCTTCTGACAGGAATGGTGGAATCTGGGGAGCTTACAGGTAATCTGGATAATGTGCTTGAGAGGATGAGTACTCATTATACCAAAGAGAATCGTATCAATTCTAAAATCAAAGGCGCTATGGTTTATCCGGCTATTTTAAGTGTTTTAGCTGTTTCAGTTGTTATTTTCATGTTGGCTGTTATTATGCCTACGTTTGTGGGTATGTTTGAAGGATCTGGCGTACCATTACCTGCTCCGACTCGGTTTCTAATGGGTCTCAGTGATGCCATAAGAGATTACTGGTATGTTTTCATAGCGGTTATTGCTGGAATTGTATTTTTGATCAGACGAATCACCAAAACTGTGGAAGGTAAACGGTTTTTTGATAAATTGAAATTATCCATGCCGCTGATTAAAGGACCTATCGCTCAAATTGCTACATCTCGTTTTACGAGAACTTTATCCACATTACTTGCAAGTGGAATTCCTATCATTCAAGCGCTCGAGTCATCATCTAGAGTCACCAACAACCGTGTGGTTATTGATGGCATCGATCAGGTGACGGAGGACATTAAAAAGGGAGCTAGTTTGAGTGTGTTGCTTAAGAAGGTAGGCGTTTTCCCGCCAATGATGATCTCCATGGTGGGGATTGGTGAAGAATCTGGTTCTCTTGAAGGAATGCTTGAACGCGCTGCTGATTATTATGATGAAGAACTTGAAGCTGCGATTCAAAAGCTCGTTTCAATGATTGAACCACTCATGATTGTTGTCATGGGTGTAGTAATTGGTTTTATTGTCATTTCCATGATGCTACCTATGTTTGATATGATTAAAACCGTGTAGTAGATTTGAAATGGCGTTAGAATAAAAGAATTTTACTATTAAGTTAAGAGGAGGAGAAAAGACATGATGAAAATGTTGAGAAAGAAAAGAAAAGGCGGGTTCACACTTATTGAACTGATTGTTGTTATTGCTATTTTGGGGATTTTGGCTTTAGTTGCTATACCTAGATTTGCAGGTGTAAGAGATGACGCAGGATTAAAAGCAGCTCAATCCTATGCGTCGACAGTAGTAAATGCTGCTGAAATTTATTATGTTCAAGAGGGCGTAGAAGTAACAAACACTATAACTTTAACTGGAGTAGTTAGTGCACTTGAAAGTGTTGACCTTCTAAGGGGAACTGCTTTCACTCCTGAAGGTGCATGGACTGTTACAAATCCTGCGGATGGAGTGTGGCAAATTACAATTCCTGCTGATGCTTATGGCACTCATGCTGAGTCAGTTATTGGTGACTAGAAAATCCCAGTTGCCAGCATTACATTTAGTATATTTGTTTTTAAGAGCATGGTGATTTCCAACCTTAGTACCAAGTACCAATACGGCGGCAACTTTCTGAAGAACACAGTGTTTTCAATGTTTTTGAGCGCTGAATGTTGATTTGGGTCAGAAAAAGTGCCTGGTACCATTGCTGCGGTAACTGCGGTAACAATTGAGTAATGCTCATAGGTACAGATGTTACTGGAGAATTCATAAGAGTTAGGAAGCAAGTAATAATTCAAAACTAAATATTAGAGAAGGCGTCTAGATGGCGCCTTTTTTATTAGAGTAATGGGGGAAATATGATTGAGAAACAGACAGAAAATTCGTCCAACATATGGCTAATATTGTTATTGGTACTGTCCATGTTTGCATTATTCAGTGCAGGATTTGACCATGATGTAGTTTTTTATGGTGTTTTTTTAATGGCTACATTTTTGGGGATATCATCAATTGTGAAAAAAGAATCTATAAAGTTAAATACTGTCATTATTTCTTTTCTTGTTTTTAATCTTTGGGCATTATTAAGTTTGATTTGGTCGATTTCCCCGATTAGAACTGTTATAGAAGGCATTCAACTCATTAGTTTTGCTCTAATTTACATATTCACAAGAAAGTTGTCGTCTGAAGAATTGGATAAACTTTTTAAAGTGCTTTTTCTGCTCATGAGTGGCATTGCAATTTTGGGACTACTGGAATATGTATTCATCAGTGGAAGTCGGATTCAATCCACGTTTACCAATCCCAATCCATTTGGTATTTATATGGTCATGATGTTTCTGTTAGCCTTAAGTGTGACGATCAGAAGAGACTCAAAGACATTTGTTTTCTTGAGTGTACTATTTTTAAGTGTGATATTCCTCTCTGGATCTAGAGCTTCCATGGGAGCGATGTTGGTAGCTCTAATGATCACATACTTTGGAATCAAGAAAGCGGATATAAGAAAAGCTATAGTTAAATCAGCATTAATCTTCGTAACTGCTTTTGTTTTATCTCAGATTCTTTTGTATCTTTCTATCTATATCAGAGATAATGTATTTGTTGACAAATCCTTGCTTGAGAGCATAACACGTAGCAGTTCTTTCGTCACATCATCACTTAAAGGTCGGTTGGAATTTTGGCGCGTTGCATTTGACCTGTTTAAGAATAAACCTATCATAGGCTATGGGCAGGGTACGTATTTTTCAGCATATTACATTGAATATGGCATGAATGAATGGTACTCAAGATTTACACACAACCATTATTTACAAGTGTTATCAGAACTTGGTTTAGTGGGCATAACACTGTACTTAGGATTTTTGTGGACTGGATTAAAAGCGGTTATTTATAATTCGAAAAAGGCTTCTAAATCAATATACTTCTGGGGAATGGTCGCCAGTCTAGTGGCTTTCTTACTCCACATAGGTGTGGATTTTACTTGGAATTTTCCCGCAGTGACAGCACTATTCTTTTTCTTCCTTGGAGTAACCACAAAAGAAGACAAATCAGAGCCTTTTAAAGTGAATAAAACCATAAGTCTTGTTGGGATCGTATTCATTATACTCATCACAGGCTGGCAATTGGGATCTACAAAATTGTATATGAGAGCACTCGATTTGGAACAAACTGAATCTGTTGAATCAGCGTTGAGTTTAACAGAGAAAATCAACAAAGTGTATCCAATCAGTTCATTTGGACAGTCATATGAAAGTGATTTGCTGTATCAAAAATATTTGAAAACTCAAAATCAAGACGATTTATCCAAATCGTTTTTAGCGGCAGAAAAAGCTCTGAAAAATGCACCATATGATGCAGGGATTAATTCAAAATTGGCTAAACTCTACCAAAATACAAGTGATTTAGATAATGCAGAAAAATATTATCTAATTGCTACACGTTACAGCGCTTATACACTAAATAGCTTTATAGAACTTGGAAATATGTATATAGAACTGGGTGAGACAGAAAACGCGGAAGCTATTTTTTTAGATGCTCTTGATCGTGCACCATTTGCCATTAAACGCGCACCGTCAGACAAAAAAGATTCTACAGTGGATTCCTTTGCCATTATCCATTTGACTCTTGCAAATCTTTATAACGAAGCAGGTGATAAAGATAAGGTTCAGGAGCAGGTGAATAGGTTGATTAAGCTGAAGGAGGAGTATCCATTTTTGGAGAAGTATTTTAATTAATTTTAGTAGTCCTAACTTATTAGCTGTTTTTAGAATAAAAGAAATTAATGTTAATAAAGTTGATGAGAACGGATACCTACTAATAGATGCTAATCATAATAAGATGGGTACATCATCCGATTGCATTTCATTTCTATTTAAGGTTTGGAGTAATAAATCAATCAATGAGTGAAATATAAAAGAGTGTAGATATTTGTTTTCGTACTCATGAACAATTCGTAACACTAGTCATTTACATGACAAAATTTTTATAATATAATAAGTGTAATTTAAGAAGTGGGCAAACTACACGAAAGTGTAGGGCGCAAAGCATGAAATCTAAGGCTATGTAGTAGCTATGATGGTTCAGCTGCGGTTGGTTAACTGCAGTTTTTTTTATGTCAATGACAAATGCAAATTGCACAGTAGGGGGTGCGGACGTTTTTTTGGACTTTATGCGACCAAACTCAACCTTTTTCTATAATCTAATGGACTCATTCCACCAAGTGAAAGTTTGATCCTTTTTTCACCATACCACTTCAGGTATTCGTCCAATTTTTCTATAAAT
>JAGXHV010000031.1 GCA_024636005.1 Bacillota bacterium | reverse complement strand
TGATGGCGCTAAATATATTAAAGCACTTTGAACTTAAACAATTTAACGAGCCACATTTGCTGATAGAAGCGACAAAGCTCGCTATGGTGGATTCAAATGCATTTGTCTCAGATCCAAAGACGATGAAGCATAAGACAAAAAACATGTTATCGGATGACTATGCATCGCAAAGAGCAGCACTTATTGGCGAGCTCGCACAAATGCCAGAAATGGGCAATCCAAGCAGTGGCGGTACGGTTTACTTATGTACTGCCGATGCTGAAGGCAATATGGTTTCGTATATTCAAAGCAACTACATGGGCTTTGGCTCAGGAATTGTCGTTCCTGGTACGGGGATCGCGCTTCATAATCGTGGCAATAATTTCAACCTCATAAAAGAACATCCAAACTGTATTGAAGGCGGCAAAAAACCATTTCACACCATCATACCAGGTTTTCTGATGAAAGATGGCGACGCTGTAGGTCCATTTGGCATCATGGGCGGCTTTATGCAACCCCAAGGGCATGTTCAATTAATCACCAATACGCTCGATTATCAGATGAACCCACAAGATGCACTAGATGCGCCGAGATGGCAATGGCTTAAGGATAAAACGATCACTGTGGAATCTTCATTTTCAGGGGAAGTAGTCAAGCAGCTGATCGATAAGGGACATGAAGTAACCGTTGAAAGCGATTCAGGCAGCTTCGGTAGAGGGCAAATCATATGGCGAACTGCCGATGGTACTTATTGTGGCGGCACAGAGTCTAGATGCGATGGTCATATCGCGAGTTTATAAAATGTGATAATTATTGAAAATGGTACCGGGTTGTGCGCGGTGGTTACGGCAATAACGCACTATTTACAAAGTCCTGACCAGCCCAATATCCAGGCCATCATTAACGTCTGAATTGACACTGAATGCCATAGGCATTCCTTTACCCAGTTAACATAGAGGAACCTATCCAGACCTTGTTATTAATATAAATGATATAGATTTAGGAAAGTGGGTATATAATTGTTAGTAACTAAAAAGGAGTGAAAAAGATGGCTGATTATGAAAAAAAGGAACAAATAGATCAAGATGTTAATGTTAAAAAGGAAAACATTTCTAGGAATGAAAACCCGAGTCTAGTTGGAGCAACGTTTATTAAGTATGCGGCATATATAATCATTTTAGTAATTGTCTTATACTTCGTATTGAACTACATATTTCCGAGGATTTAATCAGATTGGATCGCTTTCAACTAAAGAGTAACATAAATGAAGATTTGTAAATAGCACTTGAATATTTATTAAGATGATTCCTAATTTAGATAGGAGTCATCTTTTTTTAGAATCAGCGGATAGTCCCAATAGCTCCAGTGCACCTTTTCTGTCCAATCTTCTTCACGAGAGTCTCAGAACTCCATTAAACACCATCTATCAATATTAAAACCCCACTGCCAAGCAGCGGGGTTTTACTTTTCACTACAAATCATCAGTACCAAAGGTATCCCATCCGCTAAGATCTCCGGCCTCGTACCCTTTATAAAACCACCGTTTTCTCTGTTCTGAAGTTCCATGTGTAAAGCTATCGGGAACAACGTAGCCTTGTGCCTCCATTTGAATTCTATCATCACCTACTGCGCTTGCTGCAGTCATCGCCTCTTCCAAATCACCTTCTTCTAACAGATTTTTGCCTTGCACATGTCTCGCCCATACTCCTGCTAGATAATCCGCTTGAAGTTCCAGTCTAACATTATATTCATTGTACTCATCTTCACTGACTTTTTCTCTTATTTCATTCATTTGATCTATAACGCCAAGTTCATTTTGCACATGGTGGCCAATCTCATGAGCTATTACATAGGCCATAGCAAAATCTCCCGGTGCATCAAACTTGTTTTTAAGTTCTTGATAGAAATCTAAATCGACATAAACTTTTTGATCTCCAGGACAATAAAATGGTCCGGTGGATGAACCTGCTACTCCGCATGCAGACTGAACGCTTCCAGTAAATAGAACCAGCTTAGGTTCAGTATATTGTATACCTTGCTCAGCAAAAATCTCTGCCCAGACGACTTCTGTATCCGCCAAAACTACAGAAACAAACTCTGCAAGCTCCTCTTCTTCTTGAGTGGCTACATAAGGCACATTTTGGGGTTGTTCTGTATCTATGGTTTGCATGATATCCCCGGGATTTCCTCCGAGTAAAGTATATATAATCACAATGATGATTCCAAGACCTCCGAGCCCTCCTACTGCCCCTTTCATGCCTCTTTTATCTTCTACATTTGAACTTCTAGATCTTCCTTTCCACTTCATATCTTGCCTCCAATTGAACATAGAACACAGATTTTCTAACTATTAATTTCTACCCTGAAGTACAAAGCAACCAAATAAATACGACATCACCTTTAATCATATTCGCTCCACAAGAGATCTGGTGTTTCAGATGACTCATCAAAATCTATTGATTGTTTTTCTTGAGCCAAATAAATCCATTTGTCATGGCGACGTCCTAAAAACACCAAAGCTATTGTACAACCCGCAAGTGCCATTACCATATCCCACTGAGTATCCCAAAAATCGCCTTGGGTTGACAGCATATATTCAGCAGAGTTATTCGAAATAATCGTTGCAAAAAATTCTAATAGCTCCCAAGCGGCACTTGCTCCTAAAACAAATGCGGAAACTGTTATATAAAAAAAAGCACTTTTCTTAAAGTAACCTTTTCTAAGTAAGAATTCTCTCACAAGTATTGCAGGCGCAAACCCTTGAGCCAAATGCCCAATTCGGTCATAATGGTTTCTTGAAAAATCGAAAACATCCTGTAATTTTGCAAATAGTGGATTAAAAGTGTATGTGTATTTCGCTCCTATCAGCAAAATCACTATATGCAGAAAAACAAAAAAATATGCAAAATACGTGAACTTAAATTTTTTATACGTAAAAATAAGACTCCCGACATAAATCGTCGCAGGAATTGTAAGCATTACCCACGCAAAATAGTCATTTGCATTTATGAAAGACCAGATCAATACAATTAAAAGGCCAAATAGCAATCGTATTTCCTTGTAATTGTTATTACTCTTATTAATTCGATATTTTGAATTCATTTGTTACTCCTAGAATAATATATTTATATTTCTTTTGTATTCTTTAATTTTATACCCATATAATAAAGAAAAACACCCCAAGTAAAATGAGGTGGTGGAAATGCAAGACTAGTCGTACTGGGTGTGTAATGTGAATAAAATACAAATTTTATTAGTTTTTCTCTATTTCTTAAGTTTTAGGGTATAAGTATCAAGAGGTATGTGAAATGAGTAATGAAAAAGACAAAATCAAAAAAAGGTATAACAGAATTTCAAAGGTGTATGATTTATTAGAAACACCTATGGAATCAATGTTTATGAGTAAATGGAGAGAAGAACTAATTGAAAAAATAGAAGGAGAAATAATTCTTGAAGTTGGAGTAGGTACTGGTAAGAATATTATATATTATCCTGAAAATCTAGATATAACCGGAATAGATTTCAGCAAAAATATGCTTCAAAAATCAAGAGATAAAATTAAGGATAAGAAAAATATAAAATTAATAGAGATGGATGCCCAGGATATGAAATTTGATGATAATACCTTTGACACGGTTGTTACATCTTGTGTATTCTGCTCAGTACCAGATCCTATTGAAGGACTAAAAGAAATGAGAAGAGTTTGCAAGAATAATGGAAAGATAATTATGCTTGAACATATGAGAAGTAAGAATGAAGTAGTAGGTAAATTCATGGACAGTATTAATTTCATTCCACTTAATATTTGGGGAGCAAATATTAATAGAAAAACTATAGAAAATCTTAAGAAAGCTGGATTTGATGAAGACAACATTGAATATCAAGATATATTGAGTGACATTGTAAAACTTATAGAAATAAGAAACAAGAAATAAGTTGAGTTTTATAATTTTTCAAATTCTATTAGTATAATGAATTATTAAAAACAAAAGGAGATGGTTATATGATGTACGGAGGATATGGAATGTTTGGATGGGGTGGAATATTAGGTTTAATTTTAATAGTCATTGCAGCATATTTTATTATAAAATACATCAGTGATAATAAAAATGCTTCTGATCCTGTTATAAAAAAAGATAATGCTATTGATTTATTAAATGAAAGATATGCAAAAGGCGAAATAGATGAGGAAGAATATAATAAAAAGAAAAAGATATTAAAAGATTAAAAACCTTCGCGTTTGGAAAGGAAAAATAAAAGCAATCTCAAATAGAGTTATTTTGAGATTGCCTTTTAATTGTTTATAATTTTGTTGATGATTTCGCTATGAGCACTACTGAGTTCACTAGGTGCCTGGCACCGTGCAGTGCATTTACACATTTCTGTAATCTGACGTAATGTATTCAATAAAACTAATAGCTAAATCAGGATCGAATTGAATACCAGCGTATTTTTTTATTTCATTAATAGCAGCTATCTTGGATAAACCTTCTCGATAAGGTCGATTACTAGTCATAGCGTCATAGGCATCAGTTATTGTGATGATTCTAGCCATCAAAGGTATATTATCTCCTTTTAGATTAATAGGATAACCATGACCGTTAAAGCGTTCATGGTGGTATTTGACAACTCCAATGATATCTTCTAATTCTTCAATATCATCGATAATTAACTCTCCAATGATAGGATGTTGTTTGATTAGATCAAACTCTTCATTAGAAAGTTTGCCAGGCTTATTAATAATTTCTTCTGGGACCCCTAATTTACCTATGTCATGAAGTAGTGCAGCAATTTCTAGACGATCAATGTATTTAGAATCGAAGTTAAGGTACTTAGCAAAACCTATTGTATAATCTGCTACACGTTGAGAATGTCCAGATGTAAACTTATCTCTAGCGTCAATTGCTTTAGTGATTGCTTTAATCATAGATTTGAATAGTTTATTTAATTTGTCATATGAAGTTGAAATTTCCTTTGTCTGTTGAAATAGCTTATTAGAACTTGTGTAGATGGTTCTAGCAAGAAAAAAGTATAGTATAAATAAACCGATGAATAATATTAGAAGAATACTTATAATACTTGAGTTGATTGAGTCACGAGAATGATCAAAAGAACGATACACCTCAAAAACACCTATTGTTTGATCATGATCAATAATTGGCAAATAAATTTCTATGAGTTCATTACCATACTTTTTGAGCATAATGTTTTCTTCTGCATCTGCAGTTGTTAATTCATAATCATTAAGGTTAGAAAGAGCTGCATTAAGATGGTCTTGCTCAAGTTGAATTTGACCAATGAGCTTATGATTTTGTGAGTAGGCTAGTTCGCCACTAAGATTCCAGATACGTATATCAGCAATATCGCCAAGTTCATTTAGTGACAGAAATTCATCATCCAAATTAGTAATATCTTCAATAGATAGATTATTCATATCGACATCTTCAAACCAATGATCAAGGCTATGTCCTAAGGTAAGTGTAACTATTTCGATGTTATGTTCTATTTCTTGAGTTATGACAAGATTCGATACAAAATAGGTTAGTAAACCTCCTGTAATGACAAATGATAACATTGATTGTATAATGAATCTATTATAAAGTGAATTTCTTTTCATATATATGCTCCTTTATTTATCTAGGTATATTGTAATATACAGATGCAGATATTGAAAGAAACTATTTCGGAGGGACCATGAAGAAACCAGTATTTATAGATGAGTTAACACTAGAGAATAAGCAGCTATTTGAAAAAGTTGTTAAACTAGATAGAGATTTTGAGATACTCAACGAGAATGATCAGTGTAGCCATGTTCTTTTCCTATTAAGCGGAGAAATAGAAGTTTACAAAATTAGTGAAAATGGGAAAGTGTTTAGGTTGTATACCATCAAAGAAGGTGAATCATGTGTATTGAATCTAAGTTGTGTATTATCGGACAACAATTATCTTGCTTATGCTAAGGCATTAACGGATATTGAGTGCATTATGTTGCCAAGGACTACCTTCATAGAAGTGTTCCAGTTAGAAGAATGTTTAAGAAATTATGTCTTTAAGTTGATATCTACTAGATTAATCGAAATAACGTCAAAAGTGGAAGGTATTGTTCTTGAAAGCCTTGAAACGAGGCTTTACAAGTGGCTTCAAGAACAAGAGACAGAACTCATTTATATTACACATGAGGAACTTGCCAATCAACTAGGATCGGCAAGAGAAGTTATCTCAAGACAATTAAAAAAGTGGGAAAGAGAGAAGAAGATAAAATTATATAGAGGTAAGATAAAGCTAATAGATCTATAGTACTGTGTTGAGTTTCTCTTATGTGACTAAGTCACTTAACTTATTTGTCATTATGCTATATGATGACATCAGGAGGTGATCACATGAAGAAAAACGTTGGTCAATTAGATCGTATCATTAGAATTATTTTAGGAGTTGCTGTACTTAGTCTTTTCTTTATCCTTGAAGGTGGATTGAAGTGGATTTCCCTGCTTGGTATTATCTTTATATTAACAGGTATAATTAATTTCTGTCCACTCTATTTACCATTTGGGATCAGTACAAGAAAACTAAAAAAATAGATTTTGAGAGCCCTGAAGAGGGTACCTGGCTCCAAACGGCGGTTCCGGCAATAACTCACTACTCACAGAGTCCTGACCAGTCTGTTGCTCAGACCATCAGAAAAAGTGGAAATTGCACTGAATGCCAAAGGCATTCCTTTAACGAACATAGCCTTAAGGTCAACAACATTCAGTTGATAGTAACCACTGCTTTAAGCGAATCTGAATGCAGCGTAATCACAATCAATATTAATGAAACCGATCGGACACCTGGTCGGTTTTTGTTTTTTTGATGGTAACTGAAGAGTATATGGAGACGTCCAAGAGGAGGAGGTATATTAGTGAGTTACGCAAGAGGCAAATCAAAGTTCATGTTTTTTCCGTTACTGCTTATTGTTTTCACGATCTTGTTTTTGAGTGGTTGCAGCTCTGATGAAAGCTCTCAGGGAAATCTTGAATTGGGCGACGAAAGCGCACTGACGTCCGATGTGATCGGAAGCGGGGGCGGAGAGATATTTATATCGCCCGAGGATGCAGATTTCCCAGGGATTAAACTTACTGTTCCGGAAGGCGCGTTTTTGATGGATAAACCAGTCAATGTTTCTTATAAGCCGATAGAGAAAAACGGTCTTGGTGAAATGTTCACTCCTCTGACGATATGTTCGCAATGGCTTTCTATTATGATCCGGAAACCAGGGAATTTGAAGGAATACCTTCCGTATGGCAAGACGATAATGACGGCGAAGTGCCTCAAACTCCAACCTTCTGGCAGGATGATACCGCTGTACTAAAATTGTCCTCTATGGCGCAAGGGCAAGCGTTGACAGATCTCTGGAAGAAAACAAATGACGGAACGATCGGTATGGGAACTTTCCCGGCCTATGAATTGATGGTAATGACGGCAGATGCTCAGGGGAATACCGTCTATGTTCCACTGGTTGATGGTTATAAAACAACAGAGAGCAAGTTGAAAATCAAAATTGCGTCATCTTCCTTCCAGGGCAGGATAAAAATATACGCGGAAGATCAAAGTCTTTCTGCTGCCGGAGAAAACGATGGAACAATCGAATATTCGATTAATGACGGGGATAACACGCTGGTTTTTTTGGTGGATGCCCAAGGGAAAATATGTACAGTGGAGAAAAGATGTACGTATGGACCGGATTTGATTGGCTGACCATCAAAAAAGCCGAGCTTGAGAAATGGTCGGGGACATTGACGATCATTGAAGTATATGAAGCATCCGGACTCACAGAGGCGCAGAGAGCCGAAGTCATGAACCAGACGGATGATATAATATCCGGGAACTCAACAGTCTATTTGGGAGATGGGAGAATATCCTATGGATACCACGTCGAGATTATGCGCGACTAGATCATTCAAAATATACGACTACACATTTCTGTAATATGATATTAATGTTTAAATTGTGAGAATATTTGCTATAATTGAAATGTAAAAAAAGGCATCAAGAATACGCCTACATTTAACAAAGATTATTTAGGAAGGAGTTTATTATATGTTGAAAAAATCAAGCGAGAGCGTTGCAGTCCGGGAGGCTTGCATAAAATAACAATATTCAAGTCTCCCATAAAGGTTTAAAACACTTTAGGAGGAGCAAACGTTGAAATACTCAAGTAGAGATAAAAATAATTATCAAAAAGAAGCATGTTATGATAATTTTGTATGTAAAAGCTGTGGGAGCATGATTGTACCAAATGGTGCAGGAAGTGATCACAGGAATCATTGTCCCAATTGTTTAGGTAGTGTCCATGTCGATAATTTGCCAGGAGATCGTGCTGCAAATTGCAGTGGCATTATGGAAGCAATTGGTGTATGGGTAAGAAAAAATGGTGAATGGGCGATTATTCATCGCTGTAACCGTTGTGGTCATCTAAGTTCAAACCGAATTGCTGCAGATGATAATCCCGTTAAGCTCATGTCAATTGCACTACAGCCTCTAGCTAGACCTCCATTTCCGCTTAATGAAATCGGAGGTGCGATCGATGAACTATGATACCATGAGACAATACGGACTAAGTGATGCGATGATTAAGGAAGCTTCGCTAGCAGAAGGTTTATATATCGGCAGAGTCTTGTCGCAATCAAAAGATGTCTATCGCGTAGTAACAGAAAAAGGGATCTTATTTGCCGAGGTGTCGGGCAAGTATCGTTTTCAAACGAGAAAGCTAAGTGATTTCCCAGCAGTAGGTGATTTTGTCATGTTGGATCGCGATTTGGGTGATAACGGAAATGGGATCATTCATCAAGTTTTATCTAGAAAAAGTGCTTTTATTAGAAAGGCAGCCGGAAAGTCTGCTGGGGAACAACTTGTGCTTGCGAATATTGACACGACATTTATTTGTATGTCCGTGAACAATGACTTTAACTTAAGAAGGCTAGAGCGTTACTTGGTACTTGTTTGGGAAAGTGGTTCAACCCCTGTGATTGTAATTACGAAAATTGATTTGTGTGAGGATATTTACAGTAAATTCAGAGCAGTTGACGCTGTAGGAAATGGTGTGGATATTTTAGGGATTTCTGCACTTACAAAAGAAGGTTTTGAAGATGTGATGTCTTACATTACACCGGGTAAAACAGTAGCTCTTTTAGGGTCGTCAGGTGTTGGAAAATCTACGCTGATCAATTGGCTGACGGGTCAAGAAACAATTGAAACCCAGGGGCTTAGAAATGATGATCGCGGTAGGCACACGACAACTCGAAGAGAACTTATTTTACTGCCTGCTGGTGGTATGTTGGTTGATACACCTGGCATGCGAGAACTTGGCATGTGGGATGCAGATGAGGGACTAGACATGGCTTTTCAAGATGTTGAAGTCTACTTTGACAAGTGTCGCTTTCGTGATTGTACACATACGAGTGAACCTGGATGTGCCATTTATGATGCAATACGGGATGGTGAGCTGTCCGAAAAACGTTGGCAGTCTTACTTGAAACTCAAAACGGAAGACACATATTCTGAAAATCGAGATGACTATCTCAAAAAGAAAAATGAGAAGTTCAAAAACATCTCAAAGTACAACAAATCAAAACATTATAAATAAGAAAAAGGATATGATTGTAAAGTCATATCCTTTTTATACGTCACGTTCCTCAATTTGATTTATTAGATTTAAGACGACTTTAGCACAATCGTCTGCGCCATTTTCCAGTTTGATTTGTTCACCGATAAGTGACGCTTGTTTCCTAATATCAGGATGGTATGCTTCATTTATCGCGGCTGCTAAGTGATCTGAGGTTAGATCTTTTGAATAGATCGGCTTCACACCAATCCCAAGGTCATATGAACGATGAGCCCATGCAAATTGGTCATTTGAAAATGGAATGATAATACTTGGTATACCAGCAGTAAAACCTGCTGCAGATGTTCCAGCCCCACCGTGATGACAAACTGCCGCCACATGATTGAATAACCAAGTATGCGGAATACTGTCTAGTGCAAAAATATCTTCTGTCAGGTTAGTAGGTTTACCAAAACCGCTAATGATGCCACGTTTTCCGCTTTTCTTTAGTGCTTCTACGACAATACGGCCAAAATCAGTATGATTTTTAATCATTGACATGCTGCCAAAACCGATATAGATAGGCTTTTCTCCGCTTGCAATAAAGTCAACAAGTTCCTTTGGAGGCGTGTAACTTTCTGTTTCTTCTACAACCCAATATCCCTTTTGATGAATATGTGGGTTCCAGTCTTTTGGTCTGTCGAAAATATGATTGCTGCACGAAATAAGAGCGGGTTGATTCGAATGATTATGATATTCAAATGGTGCACCAAAATCTTTCGGCAAATCCCCAAACTGTTTTTTCCAGAATGACTTAAGTGAACTTTTTGAAGCCATCCATAACATACCTTGAATCATGGTGTAACTGATCTTCTTGTTGATTGCGGTAGGTTTTGATTTACCATACATTACAACAGAAAGATACTCCTTGGTTTTATGCAATGGAAAAGGTGATGCAAGTACCGATGGTATACCTAATTGCTTACCAGCAAAATATCCTATGGTGCATCCTGGATGATAGATAATGAGCTCACTGTTTTTACATGCTTCGTAGTACTCGGCAGTGGTGTATATGCCATAGGCCTTCATTTTATTGAATGCTAAAAGCATTTTGAGTGGATTGTCAGCAGTACTAGCAGCTTCTAAGACTTTGGGATCAATGTTTAAAGACTCAATGTCGGCACTGATTGGGAAAAAACCGATACCATACTCTGTAATGAATGACTCAAAGCTTTTGTTCCCAACAATCCGCACATGTTTTCCAGTTTTCATTAATCGCTGAGCTAGAGCTATATAGGGTTGAAAATCGCCTCGTGATCCTGCGCAAAGAATTGTAATCATAAAAATCTCCTTTTAAATTATATTTGCAGTTGTTTAATCCGACAACTTGTTGTATATATATATTGTAAAAGAAGTTAAAAGAGGATACAATCAACAATGTTTCGATAAATGTCGGATTAATCAAAGGAGGTTCCATGAACAAAAAACAGCCCGAAACTACAATGAAAACGAAGCAAGCAATTAAGGATGCCTTTTGGGACTTGTATACGAAGCAAAAAATAGAAAGTATATCCGTAAAGGATATTACAGCAAAAGCTGGCTATAACAGATCAACTTTTTACGTATATTTTAAGGATGTATATGATGTCCTTGAGCAAATAGAAGAAGAGCTGATGCCCGGTGTAGAGCATTTACCACCAATAGATTTGGCACAGAATAGCAACACGGACTTAATGGAGAACATGATAACAATATATGAGAAAAACGGTAAATATTATTCTGTACTGCTAAGTGAAAATGGAGATCCATATTTTGCAAAAAAGATGAAAAACGTTTTTAAATCAATGATGCGCGAGACTTTGGATCATCTAGTAGATAGACCTGATGATGAAATTGACTATGCACTAGAATTTTTAGTCAGTGCAACTCTAGCTATTGTAAAACACTGGTATGATCAAGATAAAAGCATGCCGATTGAAAAATTAATGCCGATGATGTATAAGCTTATGGATAATCGTTTCGTTCAAGAACTAGGGATCACAAATAGATAAATGATCAACAATCGCTTATGAAAAATCAAAAAGTCAGCGAAACGTTTAATTATTGTTGGTCCATTTCCAGTTCATTATTTCTGGCATATCTTTTCCATGTTTTCTAATGTATACATTATGAGTATCCAATTTGTCAAGCATCAACTGCTTCAAAGAGGTAGCATCAGTAGTTGACTTTGGAAGATGATCGATCACATTCAGTACCAAGTGGAAACGATCAATGTCGTTAAGAACTCTCATATCGAAAGCGGTTGTGATGGTACCTTCCTCTTTATAGCCGTGAACATGTAAATTTTTATGATTCACTCTATTATAAGTCAATCGATGAATCAACCATGGATAACCATGAAATGCGAAAATAATTGGTTTGTCTTGTGTGAAGAAATGGTCGAAACTCTCATCGGTGAGTCCATGTGGATGTTCACTGCTCGATTGAAGTTTCATCAAATCAACTACATTGATTACTCGTATCTTTAAGTTAGGCAGATGCTCTCTAAGAATAGTTACAGCTGCCAAAGTTTCAAGTGTGGGCACATCGCCACAGCATGCCATCACAACATCAGGCTCCTGATTGTTATCGTTGCTGGCCCATTCCCAAATACCAATTCCATCTGTACAGTGCTGAATTGCAGCTTCCATGCTCAACCATTGAGGTGCCTTATATTTACTAGCAATCATTACATTAACATAATTTTTGCTGCGCAGACAATGGTCACCAACAGACAACGTACAATTAGCATCTGGTGGAAGATATACACGCACTATTGAAGCTTTTTTGTTAACCACGTGATCGATGAAACCAGGGTCTTGGTGCGTAAAGCCATTGTGTGCTTGTTGCCAGACATGAGAGGCAAGTAAATAGTTGAGTGATGCAATTTCTTTTCTCCATGGCAACTCGGCGGCAACTTTGAGCCACTTGGCATGTTGATTGAACATTGAATCAATAATATGAATGAATGCTTCATAAGAATTGAACAATCCATGTCTTCCCGTAAGTAGATATCCTTCAAGCCATCCTTCACATTGATGTTCGCTCAACATCTCAATGACACGACCATCTGTTGCTAAAAACTGGTCATTCTTTTTAATAGGAGCAACCCATTGTCGATTCGTTGCTTCAAATACTGCATTTAATCGATTGGAGAGCGTTTCGTCAGGGCCGAATATCCTAAAATTCCTTGTATCATGATTGAGTTTGATAATATCACGTAAAAACTCACCGAGAACATGGGTATCTGCAGCTTCAACGGAACCAGGAAAAGGAACTGATATTGCATAATCTCGAAAGTCAGGCATTATTAAATCCTTCAATAAGAGTCCACCATTGGCATGAGGATTTGCTCCCATCCTACGATTTCCTTTGGGTGCCAGTTCTGCAAGTTCCGGAATTAGTCGACCCTGGGCATCAAAAAGTTCTTCCGGTCTATAACTTTTCATCCAAGACTCAAGTTGTTTGAGATGTTCAGGATGGTCTTCATCTACATCAAGAGGGATCTGATGTGCCCGGAATGAGCCCTCTATTTGTATACCATCTACAACTTTGGGTCCTGTCCATCCTTTAGGTGATTTAAGGACAATCATTGGCAATCTTAATCTTGATGGATCATTATTTTCACGTGCATTGCACTGAAAATCGCGGATGCTCTCAATGGCACTGTCTAGTGCATCAGCCATCTTTTGATGCATATCTCTTGGAACATCACCAGATACAAAAATAGGTGTCCAACCATAACCTTTGAGCATTTGTTCCAGTTCGTCATGAGTTATACGACCGAATACGGTGGGATTTGCAATTTTATAATCGTTAAGATGTAGAATTGGAAGTACTGCGCCATCCGTAATAGGATTGAGAAATTTATTGGAATGCCAAGCTGTTGCTAGTGGTCCGGTTTCTGCTTCACCATCTCCAATTATACATGCAACGATTAAATCAGGATTATCAAAGACTGCTCCAAAAGCATGACTCAAAGAATACCCCAATTCACCTCCTTCATGAATAGAGCCTGGACACTCTGGAGAAACATGGCTAGGTATTCCGCCAGGAAATGAAAATTGAGTAAATAGTTTTTTTAGACCAGACTCATCTTGAGTGATCTTAGGATAAAATTCACTGTATGTTCCTTCAAGGTATGTGTTTCCAACTATTGCAGGTCCTCCATGACCTGGACCAGAAATGAACATCATATTGAGATCATATTTTTTTATTGCTCGATTCAGATGGACGTAAATGAAATTTTGACCTGGTGTTGTGCCCCAGTGACCGAGCAGTGACGACTTCACGTGAGAGAGTTCTAATGGATGTCTCAATAGTGGATTGTCTTGGAGATAAAGTTGTCCCACAGAAAGATAATTACTTGCCCGCCAGTAAGCGTCTATTCGTTGAAGCAGTTCTTCTGAAAGCCTTTCTTTCATCATCATTCAATCCTCCTTTTCTCATTCAAAGTTTCAATCAGTTTGTCAAAAGATGTATTAAATTTCTCAGCGCCTTCATCTATAAGGTGCTGTGTCAAAGCGTCAATACTCAAATTTAATTCTGGTAAATGTCCTAATATTCTAGCGTATTCTGCGGTATCCTGTTCAAGTCGGTCTTCTGGATTGCCATGGTCACGATATGCATTCATGGTTTCCACAGGAACGGTATTAACTGTGTTAGGTCCAATTAGAGCTTCAATATATTTCACATCACTGTATTCTGGATTTTTCGTTCCGGTGCTGGCCCAAAGTAGACGCTGAGGGCGTGCACCATGAGCTGACAGTTTAAGAAAACGTTCACTGCTGAAGATTTCCTTGTAAATCTCGTAGGCAATTTTAGCGCTTGCTATAGCAACTTTTCCTTGCATTTGCTTTGCTAGTGATGCCTTATCGGAGTTTTCTTCAATTATTTTTTCCAATTTAGGATCAATGAGTGAATCTATTCGACTCACAAAGAAACTGGCTACTGAAGCAATCTGATCAATGGATTTGCCTTTTGCCAAGCGTTCTTCAAGTCCTGATATATAAGCATCTGCGACCTCTCTATAACGAGGGAGTCCAAAGAGTAGTGTAACGTTAACATTGATTCCTTCACTGATGAGTTGTCTGATGGCTTGCAATCCTTCAATTGTGGCAGGAACTTTGATTAAAACATTTGGACGATTCAAAGCATGCCACAAACGACGTGCTTCATCAATTGTCCCATCCGCATCATGAGCCAAATGAGGATTGACTTCTAAACTCACATAACCGTCAATGCCTTTTGTTTCAGTAAAGACTGACTTAAATAAATCAGCTGCATCTTGAACGTCAGTTTGACTAATTGCTTCGTAGATCATCATGCTACTCTTGCCGTCTTTTGCCATAGTTTGAATATCAGAGTCATAGTCATTGCTATCACTGATGGCCTTTTCAAAAATAGCTGGATTTGAAGTGATTCCTCTTAGACCATCTTCAGATATTAGTTTATGGAGTTCGCCGTCTTTTATTAAATCGCGCCGAATATAGTCTAACCAAATGGATTGGCCATTTACTCTCAATTGCTTTAATGGATTGTTTCTCATAAATTTACCTCCTCTTTAAATCAATACATTTAGCGTATTCTTACTTAATACCCGTCATAAATTATTATTAATCAAATCGATCCAAAGGGTGATTTATTAAAAGTTTGATTATTAAATTACAGGGTAGAAAAAAACAGATTGAATTGACAAGTATTTTGTGTTGCTTGAAAAAAAGGAGGATTAAGATGACAGAAGCAAAAAAATATGATGCTATTATAATAGGAAGCGGACAAGCGGGTAATCCTCTTATGACGGAATTGGCAGAAAGAGGACAGACTGTAGCAATGATAGAAAAGAATGAGCTTGGTGGTTCTTGTATTAATGTTGGATGTACCCC
>JAGXHV010000153.1 GCA_024636005.1 Bacillota bacterium | reverse complement strand
TTCAGAGGAAACCGCTTCTGAAAACGCTAAAGAACGATATCATCATTATGCTTCATGGGACTGGAGATTTGGAAAGACTCCAGCTTTTGATGTGACATTTGAAGAAAAATTCACGTGGGGCGAATTGGTGCTCAGTTTCAAGCTCAAAGGAGCAATCATAGAGGAAAGTGGTATTTTTTCAGACGCGATGTCGACTGATCTTGTCGAAGGAATAGGAGGCGTGTTCAATGGGGTCAAACTCGAGAGATTAGCTCTTGTTGAGGCGCTTAAAAAAGCAAAAGTAGATGAATCACATCAAGCGATGCTTTATGATGTTGCTGAGTGGCTTGGGACGTTACCGGTTTAAAGCGCGCTTTTTAGGCGCGCGCAGGAAAAGCTGGCAGTGCAGGAAAGTCAGGAAGAGATTAATGAAATCGTTTGGGGACAGGTACAAATTGGTACCTGAGACATAATTATGATGTTAAATAAATCGAATATAATACTGAAATGGCCAGTCGTTCAAGACTGGTCATTTTTTGACTTTAAATACGATTTAATGAGTGCAAGGTACCAGTTTGTACCTGTCCCCAAACGATTTTCCCAAACGATTTTCCTGCTCTTCCTTCATTTCCAGCTCTCCCTGCTTTTCCTGAATCATTAACTCTTCGTCACATTTCATAAAAAACCCCATTCTGTGCGCCTGGTCACAGAATTTTATCTTAAATTGCAATATACTGAAGTCAATAGAGAGAAAAGACCCCAAAATGGAGGAAATTGAAATGATAAAGGAAAACATTGATGTAAGGGATTTCATACAGAAAAATTACAAGCCATACACAGGTGATGATTCTTTCCTATGTGGAAAAACTGAAAAGACAAAAGTCATCTGGGACAAATCTGAAGCCTTAATCGAAGAGGAAATCGAAAAAGGAATCATTGATATTGAGACAACTATTTTTTCAGGCATCGCCAATTTTGAAGCAGGATATATTGATCGGTCAAATGAAGTTGTGGTAGGCTTTCAGACTGATGCTCCGCTGAAGCGAATCATGAACCCTTATGGTGGTTTCAGAATGCTTGAGGCATCACTCAGCGCGTACAATTACACGATGAGCGATGAGATGTCCGGTAGGTTCCAGGAATTCCGTAGAACCCATAATGATGGCGTTTTCGGCGCCTATACTGACGAGATGAAACTGGCGAGAAGTGTTGGTCTATTAACAGGTCTGCCGGATGCATACGGTAGGGGAAGGATCATTGGTGATTACAGAAGAATCGCACTGTATGGTACTGGTCGATTGATTTCAGAAAAGCAAATGGATCTGGCTGAGTTATCAAGTTCCCCGGCGATCGAGGACAGCATCAAGCTAAGAGAAGAAATTTCAATGCAGATTGAAGCATTAAAGTCGATGGAGATTATGGCAAAGGCATATGATTATGACATATCAAAGCCAGCACAAAATGCCACCGAAGCGGTACAACACTTTTACTTCGGTTACTTAGCGGCAATCAAAGAAAACAATGGCGCTGCAATGTCACTCGGAAGAAACACAGTCTTTCTAGATATTTTCATTGAAAGTGATATTGAAAAAGGGCTTTTGACAGAGGAAGGTGCCCAGGAGTTGATTGATCAATTGGTGATCAAACTCAGAATGGTGAGACATCTCAGAACTCCAGATTACAACACACTTTTCGCAGGAGATCCTACTTGGGTGACGGAATCCATTGGTGGAATGGGAGTAGATGGGAGACCACTGGTCACCAAGACCGCGTATAGATTTCTTCACACATTGACCAATCTGACGCCTGCGCCAGAACCGAACATGACCGTGCTTTGGTCGAGAGACCTTCCTGATAATTTCAAGCGTTATTGTGCGAAAATGTCCATAGAAACAGGAGCGATCCAGTACGAAAATGACGATTTGATGCGTCCGATTTATGGTGATGATTATGGCATAGCCTGCTGTGTATCGCCGATGAAAATCGGAAAGGATATGCAATTTTTTGGAGCTAGGACAAATCTCGCGAAAGCCCTATTATACAGTATCAACGCAGGACAGGACGAGTTCAAATTTGCAAAAGATGGTAGCACATTACAAGTGATCCACGGTATAGAACCCTTGAGTTCAGATGGACCTCTTAACTATAATGAGGTCATGAAAAGGTTCAAAGCTGTAATGGACAAATTAGCAGGGATCTATGTGAATACTATGAACACTATCCACTACATGCACGACAAATACGCTTACGAAAGTGGACAAATGGCACTTCACGACTCATCTGTCCACAGGTATATGGCGTTTGGAGTCGCTGGACTTTCAATCATCGCCGACTCGCTCAGCGCCATTAAATACGCAAAGGTCACTCCAGTCAGAAATGAGCATGGAATCACAGTGGACTTCAATATCGAAGGCGAGTTTCCGATGTTCGGAAATGACGATGATAGAGTCGATCAATTAGCAGTTGAAGTGCTTGAATATTTTTCGGGTGAACTCAAAAAGCATCAAACTTATAGAGGGGCTGAACATACATTATCTGTTCTGACCATCACATCCAACGTGGTTTATGGTAAAAAAACAGGAGCAACTCCTGATGGTCGTGGTAAGGGTGAACCCTTTGCACCAGGAGCTAATCCAATGCATGGACGTGACACCAAAGGCGCGCTAGCATCACTTAACTCGGTTTCGAAGTTGCCCTTTGAAGGGGTATGTCAAGACGGTATTTCAAATACATTCTCAATTGTTCCGGCAGCACTTGGAAGAGTGGAATCGGACCAAATAAAAAATCTAGCAGGCATACTTGACGGCTATTTTGCGAAGAAAGCTTTCCATCTCAATGTAAACGTGTTATCCAGAGAACTGTTGATAGATGCCATAGAAAATCCTTCAAAGTACCCTACACTGACCATCAGGGTTTCGGGATACGCAGTGCATTTCAATCGATTGACTAGAGAACAAAAAGAGGAAGTCATCAAGAGGACTTTCCACGAAAGGGTGTAAGTCTATGAAAAGTGCAAATCTACATTCGGTGGAAACCATGGGACTGGTAGACGGGCCTGGGATCAGAACTGTTTTTTTCTTGCAGGGATGTCCGCTCAAATGCAGTTATTGCCATAATCCTGACTCTCAACATTTCATGGGTGAGAAAAGCATATCGGTGGACGAAGTTCTGGAAATGGCAAATCGCTATAGGGAGTATTACGATGCATCAGGTGGTGGAGTCACATTTTCAGGTGGAGAAGCACTGATGCAAGGTGAATTTGTTGCTGAGGCATTCAAAGCGCTTAAAGCAAATGGCGTATCCACTTGTCTAGATACTTCAGGATATGGTGTGTCGCGCCATTACGACTCAGTACTCAAATACACTGATCATATTCTTCTTGATATTAAGCATGTCGACGATGAGGAACATTTAAAACTCACCGGAAGAAACATGGATGGCATCAAGCATTTCATTGATGTTCTGAGTGGATTTGGAGGGAAAGTTACTATCAGACACGTCATGATTCCAGGTCAGACTGACAATTATGAAATAATGGACCGCGTCCTCGAAATGGTAGCTTCCATTAAAAAAAAGGTTGATAAAATTGAGATATTACCGTATCATAAAGCTGGAGATGAAAAATATCCTCAATTGAATATACCGTACACATTTGAAATGGTCCCAGCGATGGATCCAGTGAAGGCGCAGGTATATGAAGCTTATATCAACGCTCGCCTGGAAACGATGAAGACTATGGAATCAGAACATTTGAAGGCGGTATAATAGAAAAGGTGATTTTATCAACACAAGAAAATGTACCCGTGAAAATTGCATAAACTGTGGAAAATTGATGTGTATCAACAGCATCCCGTTACTGTCCAATCTCACGAATGAAGAAATAGAGAAAGTTTCAGTTGGCGTTTCCTCTGAAACTTACAAAAAAGGTGAAAGTGTTTTCAATCGAGGGGACAAAGCCAACAAGCTGTATATTGTGTGCTCTGGGAAAATAAAAATCTTTAAAAATTCCATTGAGGGTAAAGAACAAATCCTTTATATACTTTCTGAAGGTGATTTTATCGGAGCCTTCAATTTGCTCAAAGAAGATGAATTTGACTTCAATGCGGTAGCGCTTGAAAACACTACAGTGAGTATGCTTGAAAAATCTTCGTTTGATGAAATTGCACTTTCAAATCCGAGCATCACACTCAAAATCTTTGAAAAAGCTTATGAAAGGATCATCAAGGCTGAAAGTCTCGTTGAACGCCTTTCCAGTAGCAATCCAGATGCGAAAGTCATTGGACTGCTCGTAGACCTTTGCGAAAATTTTGGAAGTAAGACAGAAGATGGAATCTTGCTCACTCTCAGTATCAACAGAGAGGAAATGGGAAGCTATGCCGGTATTGCGAGGGAAACCATGTCCAGGAAACTCGGACTTTTTCAAGAAATGGGTTTGATTAAATTGATTGGTATGAAGAAAATACTGATCTATGATGTTGGAAAACTTAAAGGAATGATCTAGACATTCGATTCAAAGACTTGACAGGAAAGTGGTTTTTATGCTATTAATGATGTATATTAATAGTTAAATCCATGATCGAGACCAGTAATTTTTAAGTGTCACCCAAGAGAGGGTTTTCCCGGTGAAAGAACCTGTGACAGTAAAAGTGAATGCCCTCGTGAGTGCGTCCCGAAATACAGTAGGAGGCGACGGCTGATCTCGTTATCGATTATTGAGTAATCTACAAAGTGGAACCGCGATGAACCTCGCCTTTGTCAAAAAGGCGGGGTCTTTTTATTATAATCACTAGGGAGGCAATTATGAAACTGTACAATTCTATGAGTAGAAGTGTTGAGTCGTTTGAACCGTTTGAACCAGGAAAAGTCTCTATGTACACTTGTGGCCCGACAGTTTACAATTATGCGCATATCGGCAACCTAAGAACATATATCCATGAAGACATACTTGAAAAATCCCTAAAATATTTGGGCTATGAAGTCAAGCGTGTCATGAATATCACTGATGTCGGGCATTTGGAGTCCGATGCGGATGATGGCGAAGACAAGATGCTCAAAGGCGCACAAAGAGAAAATAAAACCGTATGGCAAGTGGCTGAATTCTATACCCAGGCTTTTTTTGAAGATTGCGAAAAACTAAATATAAACCGTCCAGAAGTGGTGGCGAAAGCGACAGACTATATCGATGAATACATCAGTTTCATCAAAAGTTTGGAGGAAAAGGGTTATACTTATTTTGAAAATGGTAATGTTTATTTTGACATTTCAAAATTTGACGATTATACCAAACTTTCAAAACTTGATCTGGATACACTTCGAATCGCCCACAGGGACGATGTGGAAGAAGATCTTCATAAGAGAAATCCACAAGATTTTGTCCTGTGGTTCACAAAATCGAAATTTGACAATCAAGCCATGAAATGGGATTCACCATGGGGTGTGGGATATCCGGGATGGCATATTGAATGCTCTGTCATTTCATTGACAAACCTTGGTGAACAGATGGATATTCATTGTGGTGGTGTGGATCATATTCCGGTGCACCATACAAACGAAATCGCTCAAACAGAGAGTTTCACCGGGAAACAGTGGACCAAATACTGGTGGCATGCTGAATTTCTCATAGATAACAGCGGCAAGATGAGCAAATCATCAGGTGAATTTCTGACTGTATCACTGCTTGAGAAAAAAGGTTTTGATCCGCTCAGTTACCGCTATTATGTGCTAGGTTCACATTATCGCAAACAATTGGCGTTCAGCTTTGAAAACCTTGAAATGGCACAGTCTGCATTTCAAAAACTTAAAAGACGTACTGACGTTTTAGCGGACCGATTTTCGGAAAGTACCAAACTCTCAAGTGAGGCTCAACAGTTGCTAGAACAATTCAGGTCGTATCTAGCTGATGATTTGAACACAGCCAATGCCATTACGGTACTTTATGATGTATTGAAGGCATCTTTGTCTGATTCTGAAAAAGCTTTTCTCATCAATGAGATGGATCAAGTGCTGTCTCTCGGACTGCTTGAAAAAGAAAATTCGGGTACTGAAGTGGATTCGGATGAGACTGCTTGGATTGAAGCTCAATTGACCCAGCGCTTGGAGGCCAAAAAAACAAAAGATTGGGGCAAGGCGGATCTTATTAGAGACGAGCTCAAAGCAAAAGGCATAACAATTATTGATACACCTCAAGGATCTGAATGGAAAAAAGAAATTTAGACTTGTTTTGCACTAAATTCGGACACTTTATACTGCAAATGTGTATCTGGTTTGATACAAAACTGAAAGATGAGCAAACATATTCAAGATAGTGTATCAAAATCGCTACAACTCTTGTCGCATTCTAGCTGAACTTTGAATAAGTGTGCTTAAAATAATTTATACAATCGTGTATTTGCAATGCGCCTTATTGAGATAGGGCGCATTTTTATTTTTGGCACATTTATTGCTCTATAATAAAGCAAAGCTATAGGAGGTAACAAACTTATGAAGAAAATCATTACGATGGAAGAGGCTGTTTCTCATATCAAAGACGGTATGACCATAATGATTGGTGGATTTTTAGCATGTGGCACTCCGCAAAAAATCGTAGATGCACTTGTTGAAAGTGGAGTAAAAGACCTTACAATCATCGCCAACGACACAAGTTTCGTAGATAGAGGGATTGGAAAATTGGTAGTCAGTGGCCAGGCTAAACGGGTTATCGTATCGCATATCGGAACCAATAGAGAAACCGGTCGATTGATGAATGAAGGCAAACTTGAAGTAGAACTCGTTCCACAAGGGACACTCGCAGAACAAGTAAGAGCAGGCGGAGCGGGCCTAGGTGGTGTTTTAACACCGATTGGTGTAGGCACTCCAGTTGCTGAAGGAAAAGACCATTTGATTATCGATGGCAAGACTTTTTTGCTCGAGAAAGCACTTCGAGCTGATGTGGCACTGATTTATGGATCCAAAGTGGACGAAAAAGGCAACGTGTACTACAACGAAGCCACAAGAAATTTCAATCCACTCATGGCAATGGCAGCAGAAACTGTCATCGTTGAAGCTCAGGAAATAGTCAAAACCGGAGCAATTGACCCACACATGGTCATCACGCCAGGTCTGTTCATCAAATACGTAGTGAAGGCATAGGAGGCTCATCATGGATGTAAAAGAAATCATTGCAAGACGCGTTGCGAAAGAATTTAGTGACGGTGACGTGGTCAACCTTGGGATTGGACTTCCAACGTTGGTGCCAAACTATATTCCGGAAGGTATTGAAATCATACTCCATTCTGAAAATGGATTCACCGGTATGGGGCCGGCACCATCAGAAGACAATATAGACATGGAACTGGTGAACGCAGGGGGCATACCTGTTACAGTCATTCCAGGCGCATCATTCTTTGACAGCGCTATGTCATTTGCAATCATCAGAGGCGGACATTTGGATGCGACCGTTCTTGGCGCGTTACAAGTCGATGAAGAAGGCAATTTGGCAAACTGGATGATCCCTGGCAAACTCGTCCCTGGTATGGGTGGCGCAATGGACCTCGTCGGAGGTGCCAAAAAAGTAATTGTTGCGATGACACACACAGCGAAGGGTGAAATCAAAATCTTAAAAAGATGCAACTTGCCACTTACAGGCGCTAAAAAAGTCAGCAAAATCATCACTGAAATGGGCGTCATGGAAGTGACACCAGAGGGTCTGCTATTGACAGAATACAATCCTGAATATACAGTGGAGCAGATTCAGGAAGTGACAGATGCAAGATTGATTGTGTCAGAATCACTAATACCGATGATCTAGTCCTA
>JAGXHV010000152.1 GCA_024636005.1 Bacillota bacterium | reverse complement strand
GGTTGTGCGCCAAGATAAGGGCGTATCATTTAGTGGGTGGGATTCCCACCGAGAAAGGTCTAGCAAACCACTCGTAGCGAGTTTTGGACATCATCGGGCGACTTATGATGTCAAGCGTAAACAGTTAGATAGTAGGCGGTAAGCGAAAGTTGAAGGGATTGAGCCTCGAAATACCCATTGGGTTGGCTGATGTGGTAACCTGCACAGAAAGCAACATTGTCATAATCGATATGCGAGATTATGATGGCGCCCCGGGGTCGGTGACCATCGCATGCTATACATTGAAATGATACAGTCAACTTGGGAGATCCTAAAGCTTCTCCGTCGAGGAGAGGGAGTAGTCAAGCGATAATAAAGTTAGGCGCTCCATCGGCTTTAGGAAGTCGGATGACAGAATATTACTGAGGAAGTGGGGTAATGCCCATGGAGGGAAGTCTGTCACACAATATTGCCCGTTTAAGGGAAACATACACTAAACACAGAGGTAGAATACTGTATGGAAACAAAACTTAAAAGGATAGCAGAAGTAGCAAAAGCAAATCCAAACGAAAAATTCACGTCTTTGGCGCATCTCATAAATAAAGAGATGCTGACCCAGTGTCACAAAGAGATGAAGGGAAAGAAAGCTGCCGGGGTGGATTCTGTGACCAAGCAGGAATATGAAGAGCATCTGAGTGAGAACTTGGATGAACTTGTAGCACGACTGAAAAGGCATGCGTACAAACCGCAACCTGTCAGACGAGTGTATATTCCCAAAGAAGGTACAGACAAGAAGAGACCCCTAGGAATCCCAGCCTATGAAGATAAGTTGGTACAATCCGCACTGGCTAAGGTTATGAATGCCATCTATGAACAGGACTTTCTAGAATGTTCATTTGGATTCAGACCAGAACGTGGCGCACACGACGCACTTAAAGTACTAAACCGGATAGTGAACATGGAGGACATCAATTATATTGTGGACACAGACATCAAAGGCTTCTTTGACAATGTAAGTCATGAATGGTTGATGAAATTTGTGGCACACCGAATTGCGGACACGAATACACAAAGACTGATAGCAAGATTTCTTAAATCGGGAATAATGGACGCGGGAATCAAATATGACACCCACTCCGGCACCCCTCAAGGTGGAGTATGTTCACCGATACTTGGAAATCTGTATCTGCATTATGCTTTGGATATTTGGTTTGAAAAGATAGTCCGTGAGAGAAGCAGAGGAGCGGCCTATATGGTCAGATATGCTGACGATAGCGTGTTCTGCTTCCAGTATGAAGAGGATGCAAGAGTGTTCTACAGGGAGCTGGTGACGAGACTTGCCAAGTTTAATCTTGAAATAGCTGAGGATAAAACAAAAATCATCCGACTCAACAAGGACAACAACGATAATGATAAGGGTGGTAACAGCTTTGATTTCCTGGGATTCACTCATTATGTGAACAAAGAAAAGTACGTGAAGGTCAAGACAAGCAAGAAGAAATTTAGAGTGAGTCTTATCAAATGTAAAATTTGGATTAGAGAAAACCGTACACTACCAGTCAAAGAGTTTATGCGCAGAATACGAATCAAGATGAAAGGACATATCAACTACTTTGGGATGACCCATAATAGAAGGATGATTAGTAATTTTGTGTTTGAGGTAAGGAAACTTATCTTCAAATGGTTGAACCGTAGAAGTCAAAGACGCAGTTTTGATTGGATAGATTATGCGAAATTCTTGATAAAGTTCCCTCTACCCGCAAGGCACACAAATGTTAAAATCTATGAACTTGGGGCAGGGGCAAGCTATGTACTGTGAATGATAAAGTGAAGAGCCGGATGCCTTAATAGGGCAAGTCCGGTTCTGTGAGGGATTGGAGCCGTGAGGCTCCGTCTACTCGACCCAAACGGCGGTTACGGCAATAACTTGCAATTGCTGACCAGCCCATTGTCCTGAAATTCAACAAGGGTCAAATGGGTACTGAATGCCAAAGGCATTCCTTAAAACATCAATCAAATTTTCCAATCCTATACGCCGCTTGGTACCTGGTAAGAAGAATGTCGTAGCAGCTCAGTTTTGCTATACTGTGTACCAGGTACTGAACTGGCGGTATCGGCGGCAACTTGCATAAGGACTTAGTGTTTTGAACTGTTGTAGGCATTGAAATTGATTTGTGGATGAATAAAGTACCTGGCACCAAGCGGCGGTTGTGGCAGCAACTCATAGTCTTGAGGTTACCGCCTGGGTGGTATCTGGTACGGAGAATGTAACACATAACTCTCACCACGAAGGCGACTAAAACGAAAAGAATATGACAGGAAACTGTGCATCAAAGAGCAGGGAGAAAACTATATGGGTGCAATAAGAGAGACTATGGAGATAGTAAATGCTTTGAAACCAATAAAATCTGTATTGGAGCTAGGTATAGGTAAGGGTGATTTCATGGAGACTCTCATGAACTGCTTTGATGAAGACACAGAGTTTATTGGAATTGATATCGTAGAGGAGTATATTAAGGTATCTCAGGATAGGTTTGAAAATCGAAATAATATAAAGGCAACGAAAATGAATGCTGATGACTTGTTGTTTCAAGACAGTTCATTTGACTTAGTTTGCATATCCAATACACTGCATCATCTTGATAATGTTGAAAGAGTTATCAAGGAAATGAAAAGAGTATTAAAACCTAATGGATATATTTTAATTCATGAAATGATTTGCGATGAGCAAGATGCTAAGCAGATGGTGCACGTTGATGTACATCATTTTTGTGCAGATATAGACAAGGAGAACAGCATTCATCACAATTATACATATTCAACATATGGCTTGAAGAATCTGTTAAATGACCAAGGCTTGTTCATAAAATATGACAGAAAGTATTTGGTTCAAGATGAACAAGATATGGATGATCAGTTTAAGACATTAGAAAACATTTATTCAGCATTAAAAAATAATATTTTTAAAATAGAGAGTGCCGAAAAGAGAGATTTTTTTAAAAAGGAGTTGGAACAACGATTTGAGAAGTATAGAGATATAGGGTTTGCATTGGCAACTGAGTATATAGCTTTATTACAGAAGTAGTCGCATATAAAAGCTTTAAATACAATCAGTACCATATCTAACCTTGAGCTATCATGGGTACCAGCTACCAACCCTGCGGTAACGGCGGTAACTTTTGAATGGGTAATGTGTTTTCAAAGGTTGTGGGTGATGAAAATTGCATGTGTATGAAAAGTGAACCAGGTACAATGACATCGGTTATGGCAATAACTTGCGATTCCTGACCAGCCCATTGTCCAGAACATCAACAAAGGTCAAATGGGTACTGAATGCCAAAGGCATTCCTTAAAACATCAATCAAATTTTCAAATCCTATACGCCGCTTGGTATCTGGTAAGAAGAATGTCCTAGCAGCTCAGTTTTGCGACACTATACTATGGAAATCCAAAAAATATGAAAAAGGATAACATTATGAAGCAATCTATGAAAATACTAATTTTACTACCGGTCATACTGATAACATTAATGTCTGGTTGTTCAAAGGACAATTCTGATACACCCACACCAATGATTCAAACGGATAGACAAGCGCCTTATTCTGGACAAATTTATCTCTATGGGGAGTTACATGGGGTTAAAAAAATTTTAGACAAAGAATTTGAGATATGGAAGGCATATTATGAAAATCATGAGATGCGACACCTCTTTATAGAAATGCCCTATTATACGGCTGAATTCATGAATCTTTGGATGAAAGCTGAAGATGATACCATTTTAATGGATCTTTATGATGATCTTGAAGGTACCGCTGGTCACAATTTAGACAGCATTGATTTTTTTAAACAGATTAAAGAAGAACTGCCTGAGACGATATTTCATGGTACCGATGTAGGCCATCAATATCACACGACAGGCGAGCGCTATCTTGCTTATCTTGAATCAGTAAATCTAAAGGAATCAGAGGCATATGTACTGACGCAAGAGGCGATCGATCAGGGGAAAACCTATTATCAAAAGCAGGATGATATTTACCGTGAAAATAAGATGGTTGAGAACTTTGTTCGGGCGCTTGGTGAAGTGGAAGATGCTGACATCATGGGAATTTACGGTAGTGCCCATATTGGACTAGATGCGATGAGAGCGAATAACAAGGTCGATGGAATGGCAAAACAACTTGTGGCTATATATGGAAGTCAGGTGAATTCTGAAGATTTAAGTTCACTGGCTCAAGTAGTTGATCCCATAAGTGTTGTAGAGATAGAAGTGATTGGGAAATCATATGAAGCGAGCTACTTTGGCAAGCAGGATTTGACTGGCTTTAAAGATATTGTTTATAGAGAAGTTTGGCGCCTAGAAGTTGATTTTGATGATTTTAAGTCTTATGAGAAAACGGGTAACGTTTTACCTTATTATAATTATCCAATGCGTGTGGAAGAAGGGCAGGTTTTTGTTTTGGACTATGGAAGAACTGATGGTTCTGTCACGCGCATGTATTTCATCTCTGATGGTACGATATGGAATAACGCCCTTTCAACGGTTGAAATAAATTTGGATTAACAATATGTGAATGATGTTAAAAACGGTACAGAGTTTCAAACAGTGGTTGCGGCAATAACTTGCTGCTTACAAAACGCCACTTGGTACCAGGCACCTTTTCCAAGTAAATTTGGTTATAAATGCCTGTAATAGTTTAAAATGCTGTATTTATTTTTGGATTACCGCAGTTACCACCGGGGTGGTATCTGGTTCGCAGAATGTTTGGGTGAAAATTATGAACTCTGTAAATATCTTTATGGTTGTTTGATTATAAAGTTTCAGAAAAAGACATTTCGGAGACAATAAATAATATAAATGATAAACCATAATGTCAATTTATGTTAATGAGGATTCTCGCAACAAAGGTGCTGCCAAGACACTTAAATAAAAGCTTGGGTGGTATCCAATCGGCAATTACAATACCAAAACCAAAAAAATAAAAATTTCAAGGGGGACTATGTTAATGAAAAAAGCATTACTGATCTGGGGTGGATGGGATGGACACAAACCGAAAGAGGTAGCTGATAGAATTAGTTTCGAATTGGAAAAACGAAATTATGAGGTAACTAAAACCAGCCATTTGGGATGTATTCTTAATGAAGATGAACTCTATACATATGATGTTATTGTTCCTATTTGGTCATGTGGAATAAAAAGTGATATCTATTTGAACGAACTTGCTGATGCTATAAAGTCTGGAATTGGATTAGCTACATTCCATGGTGGAATTAATTGGTTTGATCAAGAAGAATATTATCGTATCATAGGTGGATTCTACTTACATGATACAAAATGCCAAAGTTATGAAGTGATGATCACTAACAAAGAGCATATCATTACAAAAGGACGAAGCAACTTTGAAATATATAATGAAAAATATTTTCTTCAAGTAGATCCTACTAATGATATTTTAGCAAGTGCCAATTTTTCAGGTACAGAGATGCCAATAGCATGGACAAGAAGTTATGGCAAAGGTCAGGTGTTTTACACCACATTAGCCCATCAACCGGAAGATTTATTTAGTAATAACAGTCTGACAATTCTATTAAATGGTATTGAGTGGTGTACAAGAAAATAAGATAATGAACTATGTGAACATTCGTTAAACTCCATATCTTAGGAGCAGGGATACTTCTGGGTACCAGGCACCAAGCCGGCGGTAGAGGCAATAACGGGCTTATAAAGATTGAGTTTTAGTATAATGATAATGACAAACGATTCAACTCAGTACTGACCAGCCCATTGTCCAGGACATCAACAATGGGCAAATTGGGACCCGAATGCCGTAGGCATTCCTTTAAACATCAATCAAATTACTTATCCGATTGACTGGCAAAATAAAAGGACCACTTCACAGTGGTCCTGAATAACTTTCATATTATTATTTGTAAATTATTTTATTTTAATAACAACTTTGCCTTTTGCATGTCCCAGTTGGAGATAGTCATAAGCTTCTTGAACTTGATCAAAATTGTAACTGCGGTCTATGATTGGTTTTAAAACGTCGTCATTGATAAGTTTTCCGAGATATGTCAACATTTCTCCACTTGGCCACATAAAGAATACTTCAAAGTTAACACCATACTTTTTAGCAAGTTCTTCTGTATCTTGGCCTTTGATGGATACGATTGAACCACCCTTTTTCAAAATTTTAAACGACTTGTTTAAAATGTCTCCACCCATTGTGTCTAAAACCAAATCGTAATCACTTAGTTCTTCTTCAAATTTTTGTGTTTTGTAGTCAATCACAATATCTGCACCTAAGCTTTTCACCAATTCAAAATTTGAAGTACTTGTGGTAACAGCAACCTCAGCGCCAAGATGTTTTGCAATTTGTATTGCAAAGGTACCTACACCACCAGAACCAGCATGAATAAGGACTTTCTGACCACTTGTAAGCTTGCCTTTTGTGGTAAGTGCTTGTAATGCTGTTAATCCTGCTAGCGGCATTGAAGCGGCTTCCTCATGACTCAACTTTGAAGGTTTAAGAGCCAATTCTTCTTCTTTGACAACATTGAATTCGGCAATACTGCCAGAGTCCATTTGGTTAGGTCTTGAAAAGACTTCATCACCAATTTTGAATTTGGTTACTTTTGATCCAATTGCTGTTACAACACCAGAGACATCATATCCCATGATATATGGAAACGTTATTGGTAACATCTCTTTCATATATCCCGCTTTTACGATATTGTCTATTGGGTTAATACTTGCCGCATGAACTTCGATCATAACACTATCTTCAGATAGTATCGGTGCCTGTACTTCTTGTATTTCAACTTGTTTGCCATAATCTTTAATAATGCCTGCTTTCATATGATAACTTCCTTTCAAATCGTATATGAGTGGGTTGAATTAATTTTATCCGAGTTTTACTTGTTGTTCATAAAATCTTGTTTGTTCATCAATGGTCGTAACATGCTTTCATCGTTTTATATTGAGTCAAATTAAATTGTGTACAATCTATTAATTTCATACTATCACATCTTTGTTTAACCGTCAATTGTTTTGCGCAATTGAATTGAGTGCGATTTAATTGTATGTTTGATTAACTGTTTTCTTGACCATTAGTACCAGAAACGAGCGCTGGGTACCAGCTGCCAACCCGGTGGTAAAGGCGATAACTTTGAAACAAACATAGCAATAGCAACACATTCATGGAAGGATACGCAGAATGTAATTGAAACAGCTTTCATCGCACATGTGTTGACAGTGAAAAAGAATAAAAGTATAATGAAAAAAAGTCTATCGGTCGACCGACCGACAAACAAAATTAGAACCAGGAGTAAACCATGGCAGAAACAACTAAGGGTAGTATTATTGAAGCAACCAGCCGTTTAATGGCTATCAAAGGCGTAAAGGAAACGAGCTTATCGGATATCGCAAAAGAAGTAAATATCAGTAAAGGAACTCTTTACTATCATTATTCAAGCAAAGATGACATCATTTACGACATTGCTGATCTGCATTTAAACAAAATTACAAATGAGCTATTAAAATTGATTGAGAATTTTAAAGACCAATCGACACCAGAAGCATTGTTAATCGTTGTTTTTGAAAAGATACTCAGTGCTGAAATGCGGGGCAAACTGCATCTTTATTTATTAGGCGACGCAATAATGGGAAATGATTCACTAAAACAACGCTTCAAAGAAAAGTACAAAGAGTGGAGCATTACCCTTGAAGAAGGCATTAAATTGATTTTGAAAGATCATGACACATCTTATGAATTGTTAGCACAAATATTTTTAGCCATGCTGGATGGTTTCTTAATCCAAAAGATGATCGGAGTAGATGATTTGCCGTTAGAAGGCATTGCAGAATTTTTAGTACATTCAAAATAATAAGGAGGGGGATCTTTTATGTATCAGTTGTATTGCAGAATCTATCAAAATGTTTTCAAACTAATTTCTTATGTTTTGCCATTTAGAAAGCCCATTTTAATCGAAGGTCCAGGCAGTTTGTCGAAGTTGCCTAATGTGATTTCGAGTAATGGAATCCAAAACGTCATCATCGTCACGGATCGCGTTATAGTTTCATTGGGATTGATTGACAACTTGCTCAACGGTTTTAGAAACATAGGCATTCAGTATGTAGTCTATGATGGCACTGTCCCTAATCCTACCATCGACAACATTGAAGAAGCATTGGAGCTTTATAAACAGAATCACTGTGAAGGCATTATTGCTTTTGGAGGGGGTTCTTCAATGGACTGTGCAAAAGGCGTTGCCGCAAGATTGGCACGTCCGAATAAGACGATTCCCCAATTGAAAGGTGTCTTAAAAGTTATAAAAGCCATTCCACCGCTTTATGCCATTCCAACAACATCAGGAACGGGAAGTGAAGCCACCATAGCAGCTGTAGTCACCAACAGTAAAACACACGAAAAGTACGCAATTAATGACACAGCATTGATCCCTCACTATGCAGTACTTGACCCTGAGTTAACTTTAGCACTGCCACAGCACATTACATCCACAACTGGTATGGATGCTTTGACACATGCTGTTGAAGCATATATTGGTAGAAGCAACACCACTGAGACCAAATCGATGAGTAAAGCTGCAGTGAAATTGATCATGGACAATATCTATGAAGCGTATAGCAACGGAAGCAACATCGCCGCAAGAGAAAACATGCAAAAGGCTTCATACTACGCTGGTATTGCATTTACAAGAGCCTATGTTGGAAATGTACATGCCATTGCACATACCTTGGGAGGCTTTTACAGCACTCCTCATGGTCTAGCCAATGCAGTCATATTGCCCTATGTCTTAAAGTCATATGGATCATCAGTACACCAAAAGTTGTCTGAACTTGAGGATTTGATTACAGTCCCATCACATCAAGAAAACATAGAAACGAAAGCCAATCGTTTTATAGATCGCATTATATCACTGAACAAAAAAATGAATATACCAGACAAAATTAGCGGCATTGATGAAAAAGACATTTCTATCATGGTGGACCGAGCGTATCACGAAGCCAATCCACTCTATCCAGTACCTAAAATTTTCACAAGGGAAGATTTAAAGGCAATATACTATGAAATCAAGGAGTGAAGCCATGTTTGGATTCAACGGGAAAATTGCAAAGATCAATTTGACAGATGGCACGGTTCAGAATTATCCTATGACAGAGGAGTCTTACGAACTTTATTTAGGGGGTAAAACACTCGCTGCAAAGATCATTTATGATGCTTTCAAAGACAAAGTAGAAGCTTTATCAGACGAGAATATCCTCGTGATCACAACGTCGCCTCTTACCGGCTCCACTTCGCCCTGTTCATCTCGTTTCAACATCTCCACTATATCGCCTCTCACGGGGTTGCTGATATCATCCAATTGTGGCGGTAGTTTCGGACTGCATTTAAAAAAGGCTGGTTACGATGCCATTATCATTTCGGGGAAAAGTCCAGAAGCAGTGATCATTGATATTGAAAATCAAGAGATTTCGGTTAAATGTGCAAAGCATTTATGGGGCAAAAATACCTCGGAGACACAAGAACTTCTAGGCGCTAAAAATCGGGGCAAACTCGTAATCGGTATCGCTGGAGAACATCTGGTCCGCTATGCGGCAGTGATCAGCGAGGAAAGAGCGGCAGGACGCGGTGGTGTAGGGGCTGTATTTGGATATAAAAACCTTAAAGGCATCATTGCAAGTGGAAAAGCTACCACTGAAATGTTTGACAAAGAAACCTTTAAAAAGCACAACGTCAAATGGATTAAGCAGCTGAAAGCCCATCCTCTTACGGGAAGACAGCTTCCTATGTATGGCACTGCAGGCCTTGTCAGTATGATGAATTACCGTAACCTATTGGCTACTAAAAACTACAGTAGCGGCCAATTCGAAGACTTTGAAAAAATAAGTGGGGAGACACTTGCTGAAGATCATCTAATAAAAAACAAAGGATGTGTGACTTGCCCAATACAGTGTGGACGTCAAGTTGAAGCATTTGGTAAAGTGGTCAAAGGACCAGAACTCGAAACCCTTGGATTATTGGGAAGTAATTTATTGAATAATGACATGGAAAGCATTATACGCTTGAATCATTTGTGTGATGAGTACGGCATAGATACTATAACTTTTGGAAGCACAATTGGTTTTGCCATGGAACTGAGTGAAAAGGGCATGTGGGACAATGGGCTCAAGTTTGGCGATTCAACATTACTCGAAATCCTAGTCGAAAAAACATCCAAACGTGAAGGAATAGGCAATGAACTAGCTGAAGGAACAAAGCGCTTATCAGAAAAATTCGGTGGTAAAGATTTTGCCATACATGTCAAAGGACTTGAAACCGCAGCTTATGAACCACGTGCTGCACAGGGCATGGGGCTAGGCTATGCCACATCAAACCGCGGAGGATGTCATCTCAATGGGGGATATTTGGTAGTGTTGGAAGGACTCGGTCTCAATGTAAGTGGAAAAACCACCCGCGGAAAAGCCGCGTATACCATTATGTTTCAAGACATGATGGAAGCAGTATCTTCTGCAGGAAGTTGTCTGTTTACCACTTATGCAATGCTCCCATCATTTTTAGTTGAAAAGCCCAACAATAATATGGTACGCTTTATTAACGGAGCAATTCCTCTCTTTGGAGGATTGGTTGGATTCATAAAAAACAAGCCATGGTTGATGCATTTTAATCTTGCCTCAGTGTTGCCACACCCTTATTCTGTGCGCCTAGTAACCGGGTATAAAATGACCATTGGCAGCTTTTTGGAGACTGGAGAAAGAGGCTATAACCTGGAACGCATCGTCAACATCAGACAAGGACTTAAAGGAGCTGATGACACTTTGCCTAAACGCTTACTAAAAGAGCTTCAAAGATCTGATGATCCAAACAGTATAGTGAAACTTGACGAAATGCTGGGAACATACTATAAGATCCGTGGTTGGGATAAAGACGGTGTACCCACACAGAAAACCCTAAGACGACTTAAGCTTATGAAGGACAGATGATGTTTGAAATTAGATTTTTCGGATGGATCAGAAACGAAATTGGTATACCAAAGTTGTTGATGAGCGAAAGAACGGTTATAGAAGCCCTAGAAGAAATTATCAAAAGCTATCCACAAATAGACAAATCTCACCTTATGCAGTCCGTTCTGTTTATCAATAAGAAACCCGTCGTAGGTAAACAAATATTAACCATTACTTTAAAAGCTGGAGATGAGCTCGCAATTCTTAGTCCTGTCAGTGGGGGATAGAAAAAGCAGACTACTGAGCTACTGAGATTTAGGAACAAATTTTAAATAGTTTTCTGCATCGTTTCCTGTAAAAATCTGCTTGCCTGGTTGAAGATCAATATTCAGTGGAAGATCGGCAAAACCCTGGGTACCAGATACCAACCCGGCGGAAACGGCGGTAACTTGGAAAAGGACGCAGTGTTTTGAACTGTTGTAGGTGCTGAAATTGATTCATGGATGAAAAATGTATCTGGTACCAGACAGCGTTCAATTGCCATCGTTTCGCGACTGTTCTTTGCAACCTCAAATATATAATATACGAATACAGAAAAAAACAGTAATAATACAATTCCATCTCCTCTATCAAGAGACATAGCAGCTTTTGATTGCGTTAAATAGGTATC
>JAGXHV010000151.1 GCA_024636005.1 Bacillota bacterium | reverse complement strand
TCACGTATAATCCAATTATCTTAGCTGGTAATTGGATTTTCCTTTCTCCCAGAAATAACTGGGTATTTTTTTACTTATTTGATATATATTGAAAAGGCACTGTGGATTTGTCTCTATATTACTACAGCTTTGACTGTTAAGAGGTGACTCAGACCACAGCTTTTCGTCTATTACTGGTAATTAGTTTGTTAACGCTTGACGTTTCAATTTACGTGATTACACAGTCGAAACCCCTGTGGAAGACAACAGTGCTCAAAATACTATATCGGGAGGTATACTTCTATGGCAAAGTACTTTGTTGGAATTGATATTTCCAAGTACAAACATGATTGCTGCATCATTTCTGCAGCCGATCAAAAAGTTGTTTCAAGATTTGTTTTTGCTAATGACAAACAAGGTTTTGAACAACTTAATCTCACGTTTAATTCTCTCTCCAGCCCAGAAGACATAAGAATAGGGTTTGAATCAACTGCCCATTATGCTCTAAATCTCGAACTCTTCCTCGAAAACGCTCACCAAAGCTTCATGGAAATCAATCCAGTTCTAATCAAGGAACATAAGAAATCTACAACTTTAAGACGAACAAAAACCGACTCTATTGACTGTGAATCAATAGCCCGGTGGTTAATGACCGTTGAATACAAACCCCATTCAAAAGGATTTTACCACGCATACTCCTTAAAGTCACTAACTCGTTTGAGAGACAAGCTCATTAGACAGCGTTCATTTTATCTCGTAAAGATTACCAACGTATTGGATCATACATTTCCAGAATTTAAACCGTTTTTTAATGGGCGTTTTTCCAAAACTTCTCTATATCTTCTTGAAAACTATGGTTCCTCAGAGAAGATGGCACGTATGAACTCTACATCTTATGAAAAGCTTCGGTCCATCTCCAGGGGGAAGTTTTCGCCCCAGCAGTTCCTCAAACTAAAAGAACTTGCTATAAATACTGTCGGAGTGAATAATTCGATTTTTGACATTGAGTTAACCTGCTTATTGACACTATATAAGACTCTTGTAAAAGAGATTAATAATCTTGAATTAGAAATCAATAAGCTTATTGAAGAGGTTCATCCTCACTACATGTCAATTCCGGGTATTGGACCTATGTCAGCAGCCGTTATTTATTCAGAATATGGTGATATATCCAATTTTTCTAACCCTGGTCAAATGCTTGCATTTGCAGGAATAGAACCAGGGATCAACGATTCGGGAACAGAATCACACAGAGGCAGAATGGTCAAGCACGGGTCTTCTCAGCTCAGATATGTTCTTCTTAATTGTTGCCTTCCATTAATTCGATTTGATATGACCTTTGCTACTTACTATGCAAAGAAACGTGCAGAGGGCAAAATACATCGTGTAGCTATTACTCATGTAGCAAAGAAACTGATTAGAGTCATCTATGCACTGGAGAGACAAGATATAGACTTTAACGTTCAGAAACTTCGCTGATGTTTATCTTTGAAATAAGAGTTCTTCCCATCTAAAATTAAGTGTTTTTTGATGGTCTATTAAGGTTACCCATTTTTCTTTATTGATATTTTTTCTCAAATCCTCTTGACTATTTATAGTTTGTCACCTCTATTTGTATTTAATAATAACATTATATCAGAAATATGCACGTTGACTTATACCCCCACAGGGTATATAATTTAACTAAAGATACCCCTAGGGGGTATGGAAAGGAGTTCACATGAAAACAGAAGTATTTCAAGTAGAAGGAATGACTTGCGCTTCTTGCTCAAGCGCTGTAGAAAGAGCAACTCGAAAAATGGAAGGTGTCGATACATCAAATGTTAACCTATCCACTGAAAAATTGACCCTGACTTATGATGAAACGCTTATAGACGCTGTTAAGATCATGGAAATTGTAAAAAAAACCGGCTATGAAGCTAAACCGATCAACAACGACAAAAAAGTGAAATTACCGATTGAAGGCATGACATGTGCCGCATGTTCCCAAGCGATTGAAAGAAAACTTGGTAAAATGGACGGTATAGATTTTGTCTCAGTTAATTTGGCTACAGAAGCAGCTCAAATAGAATACAATCCAGATTTGGTCCGTCTCTCCGAAATCAAACAAGCAATCTCAAAATTAGGATACACAGCAAAAGATGCTGAAGTGAAAAGAAACGTCGACGAAGATAAAATAAGAAAAGACAAAGAAATCAGAGATATGAAGTTCAAACTCACGTTATCCGTGATTTTTGCAATTCCACTTTTTTATATCGCTATGGGTCCAATGATTCCATTTCTCAATTTACCACTTCCCGACTTCCTATCATCAAAACACAATCCGTTAAACTTTGCATTTGCACAAATAATACTGACATTACCGATCATTTGGGCCGGTCGGAATTTTTATACAGTAGGATTCAGACAATTGCTCCATAGAAGTCCAAATATGGACTCACTTATAGCGATCGGTACCTCTGCAGCCCTGATCTACAGCTTTTTCTCTGTTGGTCAAATCATTACTGGAGATAAAATGGCAGTTCATCATATGTACTTTGAGACCGCCGGTGTCATCATAGCCCTCATATTGCTCGGAAAGACTCTGGAAACCATTTCAAAAGGAAAAACATCCGAGGCCATAAAGAAACTAATTGGGCTTACTCCAAAGACAGCCATTGTCATCAATGGCGATGAAGAAATTGAGATGCCAGTCGAAGAAATCGAAATCGGTGACATTTTGATCGTTAAACCTGGTGGAAAAATTGCAGTTGACGGTTCGGTGATCGAAGGCTATTCTAGCATTGACGAATCCATGTTGACGGGTGAAAGTATTCCTGTTGAAAAAAATATTGGCGATAAAGTTTATAGTGCCAGCCTAAACAAGACCGGTTCATTGAAATATAAAGCAGAAAAAGTTGGTAATGAAACGGCTCTCGCACATATCATCCAATTGGTTGAAGAAGCACAAGGCAGCAAAGCTCCAATCGCCAGAATGGCTGATATTATCTCCGGATATTTCGTTCCGATCGTTTTCTTAATCGCCATAATATCCAGTGCGATATGGTTTATTTCGGGACAAGATATTGTGTTCACACTTAAAGTCTTTATTTCAGTTCTCGTTATAGCCTGTCCATGTGCCCTAGGACTCGCTACTCCAACTGCAATCATGGTTGGAACTGGTAAGGGTGCAGAACTCGGTGTACTCGTTAAAAGCGGGGGCGCACTTGAAACGGCTCATAAAATCGACACAATAGTTTTTGACAAAACAGGTACTTTAACAAAAGGCAAACCTGAAGTTACAGATCTTTACGCAGTCAATGGTTTTACAGAAGCCGAATTAATAACATATGCCGCTTCAGCTGAATACGGCAGTGAACATCCTCTAGGTGATTCCATTGTCAAAAAAGGTCAAGACATGAATATACAGCGTTACAAAACTGACGAATTCTCAGCGATTCCTGGTAGAGGCATCAAGGCAATGATCAACCAGAATGAAGTCCTTTTAGGCAATATCAAATTGCTGCAGGAAAACGGAGTTGACCCTCTTGAGCATCTGACTCAATTCGATCTTTATGCGGATGAAGGAAAAACACCTATGCTTCTTTCCATAGGTGGAAAAGTCGCCGGAATAATTGCAGCAGCCGATGTTCTGAAAGACAATAGTATCGAAGCCATAAAGAGATTACACAAACTCAACATCAAAACTATAATGATCACTGGTGACCATAAGAAAACTGCAAACGCAATCGCAAAATATGTTGGAATAGACGAAATTCTTGCTGAGGTGTTACCTGGTGACAAAGCGGCTGAAGTTAAGAAATTACAAGAGCTCGGTAGAAATGTTGCAATGGTTGGAGATGGTATCAATGATGCCCCTGCACTTGCGCAAGCCGATATTGGAATTGCAATCGGATCAGGAACCGACGTAGCAATGGAATCTGCTGACATCGTACTGATGAGGAGCGATTTGCTCGATGTTGTCACAGCAATTCAGCTCAGCAGAAAAACAATCAGAAATATCAAACAGAACTTGTTTTGGGCTTTCATCTATAATATAATTGGCATACCTGTTGCAGCTGGACTTTTGTATGCTTTTGGTGGCCCACTTCTCAGTCCGATATTCGCAGCTGCCGCAATGTCCATGAGCTCAGTTTCGGTTTTAACCAACGCTCTCAGATTAAAGACCTTTAAAATATAGGAGGAATCATGAGTCAAGTCGCTATCAAATCAAACACGTGTGACATCGAAGATCCATCCTGTGAGTGTGGTCGCCAGACCATGAGGACAGAAAACGAAAAAAAGTTACTCGCCAACCGCTGCAATAGAATTGAAGGTCAAATCAGAGGCATTAAAGGCATGATTGAACGAGACGTCTATTGCGACGATATTTTAAATCAAATCGCAGCTGCTCAATCAGCTCTGAATTCCATGAGTAGAATTATACTTGAGCAACATATGAACACCTGCTTAATTGATAGAATCAAAGATGGCGACTACGATGTCGTTGATGAAATTCTCACCACTATAGGCAAGTTGATGAAATAAAATAAAGCCAAGAGTGCTCGCACTCTTGGCATTTTTACTTTTCTGTGGATTTTCTTTCTACAAGTTCAGTGCCTACAATAAAGTGATTCACTGGATTTTCATTGCCTTCAAGTGACTTGATCAGTAATTTTGCTGCATTATACCCCAAATCCTCTGCTTTAATATCTACAGAGGTCAAAGGTGGCTCCTGATATTCTGATAAAGGTGTGTTGTTGAATCCAGTAACTTTAATCTTTAAATGATGTTCTTTAACATACCTGAGCACACCAAAAGCCAGTAAATCATCAGTCGTCACAACAGCATCTGGAATCTTATACTCACAGATCAGCGCCATTGCCTCATAACCATAGTCATCTGTAAAGTCTGGCGTTTCAAAAATCAACTGCTCATCTACGGAAAGATTTCTTAAATCAAGCGCTCTTTTATACCCTTCAAGTCTATCTTTTGAGAAAATATATCTTTGGGGACCTCCGATAAATGCAATATCATGTGCACCTTTCTGAATCAGTTTATTGACCAGATTGTATGTCGCTTGAAAATTGTCATTATCCACCCACATAATATCATGAACGTTGTAAGGTCTTCCAATAACAACAAAAGGAAATTCTTGTTGGCTCAAATAGTCGATACAAAGGTCATTCTCATAAGCCGTCAATAAAATGATGCCATCTACCCACTTTGAGTGAACAAATTCTCTAACATAATTGAGCTCATCTTCAGGATTTTCACTATAGTTGAACATGATTTTATAATTTTTCTTTTGGGAGTAGATACTTATTCCACGCATTGCTTGAATAAAAAAAGGATTCTTAAACAAGTTCTCTTCCTTGTTTGGAATAATAAGCCCAAGTGTTTTTGTGGATGCGTTTGCTAGATTACGTGCAATCGCATTGGGTTTATACTTTAATTCTTCCATGGCGGCGTAGACGATTACTTTTGTAGCCTCACTGATTCTAGGACTTTTTGAAATAACTCTAGAAACCGTTGACGGTGAGACGTTGGCCAGTTTTGCGACATCTTTAATTGTTATTGCCATTCTTGATTCACATCCTTAAAGACCATAAAGGTCTGATCATTTATTAATTCTTAAACCTGTCTCCGTGTCAAAGAAGTGTATAGATTCAACATCGAATCCAAATGAGTGTTCCTCATTTTCATCATAAATATAGTGACCTGGTGTGGAAATTATAAGTTCTGAATCATTTTTCAAACGCACATGCAGTATCTTTTCTTTACCAAGCATCTCGATGACATCGATTTTCGCCATAAAAGTATCACCGAATTCACCGCCACTTTCAAATCGCTCAGGGCGTATACCGACTGATACCGCTTTGCCTTCAAAGGCAAGCAATCGTTCTGTATCATGCAAAGAGGGTGTGATTATAATCAACTGATCATTGGAAACGAATTTTCCCTTAATGATCTTACCTTCAACAATATTCATTGTGGGTGATCCTATGAACTTGGCTACAAATATATTTGCAGGTTTGTTATAAAACTCCTCAGGAACACCTGCCTGCTGAATTTTACCATCATTCATAAGTACTATTTTAGATGCCATTGTCATGGCTTCTGTCTGGTCATGAGTGACATAAATTGAAGTCGTACCAAGTGCTTTATGCAAACGAACAAGTTCGACGCGCATATGCTCTCTGAGTTTCGCATCAAGATTGGAAAGTGGTTCATCCATTAGAAAAACTGCTGGATTTCTAACCATTGCACGGCCTAAAGCAACCCTTTGTCTTTGTCCACCCGATATATCAGAAGGTTTTGAATATAGATATTCCGTAATCTGTAAAAGCGCTGCAGCTTCCATAACTCTATCGTTGATGATTTTCTTACGTTCTTTTCTCATAGATAGTGAAAATGCCATATTGTCATATACAGTCATATGGGGATAAAGTGCATAGGATTGAAACACCATGGCTATAT
>JAGXHV010000150.1 GCA_024636005.1 Bacillota bacterium | reverse complement strand
CAGATGTGTATAAGAGACAGGTTGACCCAGTTGACCCTGTGGCCCCAGTAGACCCAGTTGACCCGGTAGACCCTGTGGACCCTGTGGACCCAGTAGACCCAGTAGACCCAATTGACCCGGTAGACCCAGTAGACCCTGTGGACCCTGTGGACCCTGTGGACCCAGTTGACCCTGTGGACCCAGTTGACCCTGTGGACCCTGTGGACCCAGTAGACCCTGTTGACCCGGTAGACCCAGTTGAACCAGCTGACCCTGTTGACCCAGTTGAACCTGTTGAACCTACAGACCCTGTTACTCCAGAAGAGCCTACAGACCCAATTGTTCCAGAAATTCCCGGACCACCAGAACCACCAAAGGGACCTATCGACACAATTAACCCTGTAGAACCTATTGAACCAGAAGTTCCGGAAACTGGCGTACCTTCAGAGCCTGAAGTTCCAGAGGAACCAGAAGTGGAAGATGAAGCTACAGCACCAGAGATTCCCGAAGTTCCTGAAGTTCCTGAAGTTCCAAGTGTTCCAAGTGTTCCAGTAACTCCTAGCGTTCCTCAACCAACAAATCCAACTCCAAAACCACAAGAGCCTAGCTCAGCTGATAATGGAAAGGTTATAGAGGTTGTTGAACATCCGAAATCACAAGCGGAAATTGAAAAGGAAATAAAAACAGTAAGTTATGCTAAAGCCAAAGAATTTAAAACAATAGTTAATGTTGTTGGCGTTGAAAGAGCTGGGATTAAAGTCAACGGAGTAGAAATATTCCCTGATGTAAAACCAGTCATTCATGATAGTATTTCAGACAAAGTATTTGTTCCTGTTAGATTCATAGCTGAAAAACTCGGATTTGAAGTGAAATGGGTTCCTGGAATGAATGGACAAGGAGACAGAGTCTTTTTGCAAAAGAAAGGCTTCGGAATAGTAATAAATCTCGGTAGTGACCGAGCTTACCTAAACGGTAAAGCAATCACACTTAATCATGCAGCATTCGTTAACAACGACAGGACCTATTTATCTCTTGAAACTATCATTGAGCTGTTAAAAGCTCAAATAGATTACAGAGAATCAGGTGCTAGTTTATACCTTAATGTGATGCCATATTAAAATAATAGGAAAAAGGAACTTTTTCAATAGAGATAGTTCCTTTTCTTAATATATTTTCATTCTAAATTTTGATTCTATGAAAATAGAACTTAATCCCATAATCATAATTCTCATTACACATTAAGTGTAATGAAAGCTCTTTCACTTGAATGGCAACTTATCCATTTGTTTTCTTAAGTGATTTGTATCTACATGTGTATAAATTTTTGTGCTATTTATGTCACTATGTCCTAATAATTTTGAAACCGATATAAAGTCGGCATAATCAGGCGTACCGGGTACCGGTACGGCGGAAACGGCGGTAACTTTTTGAAGTATTTAGTGTTTTCAATGGTTTTAGCCGATTAAGTATGAACTTTATTGAAAATGGTACCAGGTATCAAGGCGGCGGTTTCGGCAATAACTCAATCTTTACACTGCCCTGACCACCCCACCACCCAGACCAACGATCACAGCCAAATTAGTACCGAATGCCATCGGCATTCCTTCAACCATAAATCAATTTCTCTGAGGTGAACAGACCAATATAATGAGGATACAATATGAGTAGAATAATATTTTTCGACACAGAAGTAACGGTGGATCAAGAAAAGATTATTGACTTTGGTGCCATCAATGACAAAGGCGAAAAGCTACATACGGGAAGAGTCGATCTCTTTAGTGCATTTATCAAAGAGACCTCTTTTTTGTGTGGGCATAATATTGTTAAACACGACCTCAAATACTTGGAGCGACACGATAAATCCGTGATGGCAATCCCTGCCTTTGACACTTTGTCGTTGTCGCCTCTATAGGTGGTTAAAGGGGTGAAAAATTTGCAACAATGGGCAGTGGTTCAGATATCAGCTGTACCGGGAGTAGTTCACTATTTATGGAGTCATGAACATCCAAGGATGCTTAATTTGAAAATCAAGAAAAACAACAGAAAAAGAACCGTACAAATCAAATTGATTTGTTGCGGTTCTTTTTTTATAATGTCTTTCGCATGATCAATTCAACTTCCAGAAGTAACTGTTTTGTGGCAGTGCTTTTATCATTGATCTGCTCAATTAACATTTCACAAGCAAGAAACCCCATCTGATATTGCGGTTGCTTAACGGTTGTTAGTGGTGGGTCACACATAATGGAAATATCTGTATTGTCGAAGCCTACAATTCCAACATCTTCTGGAATTCTAAGATTCAAAGATGTAGCAGCTTTCATTGCGGCTACAGCAAAGACGTCTGAAACAGCGAATATGCCATTGGGTCGATCTTCCATACTGAGCATTTGAGTAGCCATAGAAAATGCAGTTTCATAACTAAACGCAGGTAATTCTACAATATAACTTGGTGTGGGTTCGATTCCAGCTTCTTCAAGGGCAAGGAGATAACCTTCTTTCCTTTTTCTGGCATACTTGTACATGAGAGGTCCATTGATCAGTGCAATTTTATCTTTACCTTTGGAGAGAATGTTTTTGACAACGGTTTTGCTGGCACTGATATCATCTATAGAAACGTAGGAAGCTCTAGGGTGTTCTATGTGTTCGGCACACTGAACTAATGGGATTTTCTTCATGAGATTGTCCAATGTTTCTACGCTTGAAACAGGGTTAAGGGTTATAACGCCTTCAACATGAGTCTGATGGACAATATTGGTAACGAATTCTTCGGTGAGAGGATGACTGCCGGTTCTCACAAGAAGCTCTTGATAGTTATTCCTTTTGGCTGCAACAGATATTCCGTCAATAATTTTCGAATAGAATGGATTATCGATGTCTGGGATGAGAACAAGGATTAGACTGGATTTATGTCGAATCATAAAGTTGTCATAGCCGACGCTTTTGGCAGCTTCAATAATCTTGATGTAGGTCGATTCTTTGACGTTGTCCAGATTATTGAGTGCACGAGAAACGGTCGCCACTGAGACTTTTGCTTTTGCTGCTACATCATGGATGGTTACTTTTTTGTTTTTCTTATTCATTTTAATTTCCTTTAAATAATTTATGTGTGAATTATACCATTTCTTTGTAACTGTGTAAACATAAAACATGCATATTTTCAGCTAAAACGGGCGCAAAATGTAATAATTGTAAATTTAAGCGAATATAAAATGTAATTTATCTAAAATAAATTTGACTAAGAGTGTAAATAATGATAACATTTACTTGTAAAAGGTGACGCTTCGAATAAGATAAGTAGAGACTATAAAGAGAGGTGGATGTATGATTGGAGTGGGCGTTATTGGTTGTGGATCTATTGCGAAAAAACGTCATGCAGTTGAATATCACAACAATAGCAATGTGAAGATTGTGGGATTTTATGATTTTAACAAAGAACGTGCCCTTGAAATGACAGAGCAATATGGAGGCATCGCTTATGACAGTGTTGATGAGTTGCTTATGGATGATCAAATCCAAGCTGTCAGTATATGTGTTGCCAATGTCTACCATGCTGAGATTACCATCAATGCGTTGAATCAAGGAAAGCATGTCCTATGTGAGAAGCCAATGGCAATTACATATGAACAATGTGAAAGCATGGTCAACACCGCAAGAGAAGTGGGTAAGCGCTTGATGATCGGTCATAATCAGCGAATGCTGAGAACACATCAAAGTGCAAAAGCACTGATTGAATCGGAAAAATTAGGTAAGGTGATTAGTTTTTCCACTGTTTTCGGGCACAAAGGGCCGGAGATGTGGTCCATTAGAAAAGGGAATAATACCTGGTTCTTCAATAAAAATAAAGCAGCCTTTGGATCCATTGGGGATTTAGGGATACATAAAATTGACTTAATAAGATATCTTCTAGGAGGACAGGTGGACAGTGTGTATGCCAGCTTGACTACCTTGGATAAGAAACTTGAAAACGGACAATTCATAGAAGTCGATGACAATTCTATTGAACTGCTACGGTTTAAGGAAGGTCCTATCGGAACAGTAACCACCAGTTGGACCTATTATGGTAAAGAATGTAATTCAACCGTCATTTATTGCCAAAAAGGATCCATTCATCTGTATGAGGACCCAAAGTACTCCATGGTTGTCATCCATCAAGATGGCAGGATAGAACGATATGAGTTGGATGAGATACAAACCAATGAACAAGACATTCAACCGAATTCAGGTGTGATCGATACGTTTATACAAGGGCTGATCTCTGGTGAGAAAACACCACTGGAAGGTGAGGAGGCTTTGGTATCGATGAAAGTCGTCTTTGCTTGTTTGGATTCCGCAAGTACTGGTTGTAGCGTTAAGGTAGAGTAATATGAACGTATCCCGAGTTAAGCGGGTCATGCGTTGCATAAATAATTTATGATAAGGAGAATGGTATGAAAAAGGTAGTCATAATTCTATTATGTATGTTGATGATTGTTTCAGTGACAGCATGTACGGGCGAATCAAAAGGGGAAACAATTTACGTCTTGGGACCAACACCTGACCATGGTTGGACAGCACAAGCGGGCACATATGCGGAAGAGAAAACTAAAGAGATTACAGATGCAGGTAAATACAAGGCAGTTTATTTGCCAGCTTCCTCTGGTGAAGACCAGGTAGACCAAGTTCAGACTATTATCGCTAATGGGGATGCAGTCGGAGTTGTATTCTTCGCTCTTGAAGATTCTGCAAAAGCTGGCCAAGAAGCGTTGATTGCAGAGAAAGTTCCTTTTATTTCTTTTGACAGGATCATTGAAGGACCGGACAAATATGCGATTCTTAATGCATCCGGTGACAACTGGCAAAGTGGTGCAGGTATTGCTTACTGGCTGCAACAAAAAGGCATGGTCCTTGGAGATGTCATGGTTACTTTGATTGGGGACAACGGTACCGTTTGTGGAAGACGTCAGGAAGGCTTTGAACAGTTCTTACGTGGCGATATTGAATATTTTGACAATCATACTGGTGAGTCCTATAAAACAAATAAAGCGTGGACTCAAGCTGAGATTGATGAGTTGACAGCTAAGTATAAGACCGTAAGCAACTGGTCAGCAGATGGCGCATATGGATATCTGGAACAAAAAATCGGTGAGATTGTATCTGATGCTAATGCTCTAGGTGATCTTTATGTATTCTCTATGGATGATGAAATGACTTTCGGTTTCTTGAATCTACTGGAAGCAAACTCAGTGGATGATGCTACAAAAGCAGATCTTGCTGCACTGGATGTCTATGTTTCAGCAATCGGTGGTATGGCAGAGCTTTATCAAGTTATTGATGGAACATCATCTCAATCACCAACAGCGAATATGTACTTTGACGATATCATGTCTGTCTATTTCTCACCAAAGATGATGACCAATGTAATTGATTATATGCTTGATTATCTTGAAGGAGATTGGGAATATAAAGTCGGTGATGGAAAATACGAAGTAGTTTGGATAGTAGATAAAGATAATGTAGCTGATTATGAAGGATTTGCCGGACACTAAAACCTTTGACTTATAATTGTAACGGATGCAGTCAACGGCTGCATCCGTTGTTATATGCTGAAATATGGAATATAATCAACTTGGATGATATTATTGGAAGCGATAAAATAGTGAGGTAATCATATGAGTCTGCTACAAATGGAAAAAATATCAAAAACCTTTGGGGGGGTTAAGGCGCTTAGTGAGGTACACTTCTCAGTAAATGAAGGTGAAATACATGCGCTTCTCGGAGAAAATGGTGCAGGTAAATCTACCCTCATGAACATTCTTACAGGTGTTGTTCAAATGGACACAGGGCAAATTGAGTTTTCTGGAAGTCATTACCCTCATCCTACCATTGTGCAGATGGAAGAGGCAGGAATCGCCATTGTTCATCAGGAGTTGAATGTCATTAATGACTTGACGGCTTTTGAAAACATTTTTCTGAATAAAGAGATTGTCGGTAAATTTGGTTTGCTGAATAACAAGAAAATGATTCAAGAAACTAAGGATCTATTTCTGAGTCTTGGTGTCGATATAAACCCTATGGTCATGGTCGAGGAGCTGAAAACCAGCGAAAAACAACTTCTTGAAATTAGTAGGGCGCTCTATGCTGACGCCAAATTATTCATTTTGGATGAACCCACAACTGCTTTGTCAGGTGATGAGGTTGAGCATCTTTTTGGAATTCTGAGAAGACTCCGAGAAAAAGGTAAATCTTTTATTTTTATTTCACATAAGATGCCTGAAATTTTTGAAATAGCGGATCGGTATACAGTGTTACGCAACGGTGAATTTATTTCATCTGGATTGATTGTTGACACAACACCTCAAGGAATTGCATCGGATATGGTTGGAAAGCAATATGTGGACAAAAATATGTATCTACAAAGAAAACTGGGTGATGATGTAATCGTCATGAGGAATTTTTGCGGTCATGGATTCAAGGACATAAATCTAACCGTAAGGAAAGGCGAAATTCTTGCTTTTACCGGTTTGGCAGGTTCAGGCGCCAGTGAGTTGATGCAGACTATGTTTGGAGCACTACCTGCAACAGCAGGTCATATTGCTGTTCATGGTCAGAAAATCCATGGAGGAATTACGAGTTTTATGAGTCATGGAGTTGCCATGTTGCCTAGCAATAGAAAAGAAAACTCCGTTTTGCCTGATTTGGATATCTTGGAGAATCTGTACATAGCCGAACATACACTGTCGTATAAGGCGCAAATTATACATAAAAAAGCAGAACTCGAGCGATATGACAGGTTGAAATACATGCTTAATATTAAAGCCCAAGATTATACCGACTCCATTAACTCTTTATCTGGTGGAAATCAACAGAAGATTTTTTTTGGTAGATGGCTCAACACGGAAGCAGATGTGTTGCTCCTTGATAATCCTACTCAAGGTGTAGACGTAGGAGCAAAAATTGAAATCTATCGATTGATTCTTGAGTTGGCAACAGAGGGCAAAACGATTATTATCAATACACTTGAGATCCCTGAAATCGTCAAAGTTTCAGATCGATGTGTAGTGTTTTTTGAAGGTAAGATACAAACCATATTAGAGCATGAGGATATCAATGAACATGATGTCATGCTCCATTCTACAAATGCAGTAATACTAAGGGGGCGTATTCATGACAAATACAAAGACGAACAAACCAACTAAAAAGGTTTGGGATATTTTAGCAATGACCTGGACAAAATACAGTTTTATTTTTGTATTTGCCATTGTTCTAATTGTCTATGTCTTTACTATTCAAGCAAATGGCAATACGTTTAAATGGGGACATATAGCGGCGATTCTGTCCAGCCAGAATACAGTTATCGTTGGAACTATAGCACTCGGTATGGCCCTTGTGATCATAACCGGACAAATTGACTTGTCTGTTGGATCAGCCTTGGTCCTTTGCTCAGGTGTAACTATTATGGTCTTTAATGTAACCAACAACATTCTACTGACGCTTCTTGCGGGACTTATATCAGGTGCTATTTGTGGAGCAATCAACGGTGTATTGGTTGGATTTGCTAAAATGCCTCCCTTCATTGTCACACTGGGAACCATGTTGATCTATCGTTCATTGACCCTTTCTTTTGTCAGAGGAATCGACCCAGCGATTACAGGTTCTTCAAGTTCTCAATTTTCCCTACTGAGTGAGAACAGCAATTATGATTTTCTTCGAATGAAGTTTGGAACTGGTTCAATTGATGGACTCAATATTCCATATATTACGTTCGTCTTTATTTTCATGATGTTGTTGTTCTTGGTGATCAGCAAGAACACAAAGTACGGTAAGAGTGTTTATGCCACCGGAAGCAACGCAAAAGCAGCTAGACTCACCGGTGTTAAAGTACAATGGATTAAGGTGTCAGTATTTATCATTACAGGTATGCTGGTAGGTGTTGCAAGTTTTGTCCAAGCCTGTAAAATTGGCAATGTTACGCCAGCTTCATCAGGAAAATCCTACGAGATGTATGCTATTGCAGCGGTGGTACTCGGCGGAATCAATATGTCAGGTGGTAAAGGAAATCTTCTGGGCGTATTTTTCGGTGCGCTATCCTATACGACCATCAACTTTATTATCGTCAGTATTCCATCGCTCAGTACGGATATTCAAGATACATTCCAGGGATTGGTTCTCATCCTTGTTATCTTGATCCAGACGGTTGGACCGGTAATCAAAGAACGGTTTTTAGATATGAAGAAAAGACGAAGATCAAAAAAGAAGCTAACGATGATATAGAAGTTATGGAGGCCGTAATATGAAGCGTTTTCCAAGAACAGAAGTTGCAGGGTTGTCTCTGCCTAGAATGATCATTGGCACAAACTGGGTGCTAGGTTACAGTCACAGAACTCCGGCAGCAGACAAAATGATTCAGAGTAAATATGGAGACAAAGAAAGTGTTGCTAGTCTACTTGAGGCCTATTTGCAATATGATATCAACGCCATCATGGCGCCAATCGAAGAAGGGTCTGTGTTGTTAGAAGGGATCAGATTGACAGAAAAAAATACTAATAAAAAAATGATTTTAATCAATACACCGGTAATCGATGTGTCTGACTCAGATGAAGGCAGAGCCTCAGCGGCCAAAACAATTGAGGAATGTGGAAGAATCGGTAGCGACTTTTGTCTGATTCATCATGCGAGCTGCGAACAGTTGGTATCGAAATTACACGAAACGATGGATCGGTTGCCCGACTATCTTGCAATGATTCGCCATGAAGGCATGATCCCAGGTCTTTCAGCGCACATGCCGGAAATTATCCAGTACAGCGATCGCAATGGTTATGATGTGGAGACTTACATTCAAATTTATAATTGTCTTGGATTTTTGATGCAGGTGGAAGTTGAAAACGTAGCCAAGGTAATCTGGAACGCCAAAAAGCCGATTATGACCATTAAAGCTATGGCTGCAGGTCGATGCACACCTTATGTCGGATTGTCCTTCAATTATCATACTATCAGAGATTGTGATATGGTAACCGTCGGAGCACACACGGTGGAAGAAGTTTATGAGGATATAGAAATTGCCTTGGCTGCTATTGAGGGAAGATTTCCTGAGATGGGGTCAAGAAACAGCCCCAAACATACACAATTGCTGGGGTGGTAAATAAGGGACTGAGCTGGAAACTAGAAATGGACAAGTGGATTAAGGAGAGTGAGTCATGAGCAGACCAATAACATTATTTACAGGACAATGGGCTGATTTGGACCTTGAAGAAATGTGCAAAACAGCTAAGAATATGGGTTATGAAGGACTAGAAATAGCGACTTGGGGACAAATTGACGTGAGTAAAGCGGCTAAAGATGAAGTTTATGTAAAAGAAATTAAACAAGTATTGGATAAATATGGACTTTCTTGTGATGCCTTAGGTTCTCATCTTACGGGTCAATGTGTTGGCGATTTATACGATTCTAGACTCGATGGATTTGTACCAAGTGAACTGGCGGGCGATCCTAAAAAAATCCGTATATGGGCCATTGAACAAATGAAGGATACTGCAAGAGCGGCAAAAGCCTTAGGGTGTTCTGTAGTAACGGGATTTATGGGTTCAGCTATATGGAAATATTGGTATTCTTTTCCGAAAACAACTGAGCAAATGATTCAAGATGCCTTTGACGAACAATTGTCATTATGGGGACCTATATTTGATGTGTTTGATGATTGTGGCATTAAATTTGCACTCGAAGTACATCCGACTGAGATTGCCTTCGATTATTATACGACTAAAAGACTGCTTGAGACTTTTGACTATAGAAAGACGCTGGGGATTAATTTTGATCCAAGTCATTTGATATGGCAAGGAATGAATCCTACAGTTTTTTTGCAAGATTTTGTTGAGAGAGTGTATCATGTTCATATGAAAGATACGAGTGTGAACTTAGATGGACGAAGTGGAATTCTTGGGTCTCATTTGCCTTTTGGTGACATGAGACGAGGATGGAATTTTGTTTCATTAGGTCACGGGGATGTAGATTTCGATAAAATTATACGTGTATTAAATGAGGCGAATTACAGTGGACCTCTATCTGTAGAATGGGAAGATAGCGGTATGGATAGGATATTTGGCGCAACAGAAGCATGTGAGTTTGTTAAAAAAATTAATTTTAGTCCTTCCACATTTGCATTTGATGCTGCGTTAAAAAGTGATCATTAAAAACAACAAAAATCAGGCGTACCGGGTAGTGCGCCAAGATAAGGGCGTATCATATAGTGGGTGTGATTCCCACCGAGAAAGGTCTAGCAAACCACTCGTAGCGAGTTTTGGACATCATCGGGCGACTTGTGATGTTAAGCGTAAACAGTTAGATAGTAGGCGGTAAGCGAAAGTTGAAGGGATTGAGCCTCGTAATACGTATCGGGTTGGCTGATGTGGTTATCTGCACAGAAAGCAACATTGTCATAATCGCTATGCTAGATTATGATGACGCCCCGGGGTCGGAGACCATCGCATGCTATACATTGATATGATACAGTCAACTTGGGAGATCCTAAAGTTTCTCCGTCGAGGAGAGGGAGTAGTCAAGCGATAATAAAGTTAGACGCTCCATCGGCTTTAGGAAGTCGGATGACGGAATAGTACTGAGGAAATGGGGTAATGCCCATGGAGGGAAGTCTGTCACACAATATTGCCCGATTAAGGGAAACATACACTAAACACAGAGGTAGAATACTGTATGGAAACAAAACTTAAAAGGATAGCAGAAGTAGCAAAAGCAAATCCAAACGAAAAATTCACGTCTTTGGCACATCTCATAAATAGTGAGATGCTGACTCAATGTCACAAAGAGATGAAAGGAAAGAAAGCTGCCGGGGTGGATTCTGTTACCAAGCAGGAATATGAAGAGCATCTGAGTGGAAATTTGGATGAACTCGTGGCTCGATTGAAAAGGCATGCGTACAAACCGCAACCGGTCAAACGAGTGTATATTCCCAAAGAAGGTACAGACAAAAAGAGACCCCTGGGAATTCCAGCTTATGAAGATAAGTTGGTACAATCCGCACTAGCTAAGGTTATGAATGCCATTTATGAACAGGACTTTTTAGAATGTTCATTTGGATTTAGACCGGAGCGTGGCGCACATGATGCACTTAAAGTACTGAACCGGATAGTGAACATGGAGGACATCAATTATGTTGTTGACACAGACATCAAAGGCTTTTTTGACAACGTGAGTCACGAATGGTTGATGAAATTTGTGGCACACCGAATTGCGGACACGAATGTTCAAAGACTGATAGTAAGATTTCTTAAATCGGGAATAATGGAAGCGGGAATCAAATATGATACCCACTCCGGCACCCCGCAAGGTGGCGTGTGTTCACCAATACTTGGGAATCTGTATCTGCATTATTCTTTGGATATTTGGTTTGAAAAGATAGTCCGAAAAAGAAGCAGAGGAGCGGCTTACATGGTCAGATATGCTGACGATAGCGTGTTCTGTTTCCAGTATGAAGATGATGCAAGAGTGTTCTACAAAGAGTTGGTGACGAGACTTGCCAAGTTTAATCTTGAAATAGCTGAGGATAAAACCAAAATCATCAGACTCAATAAGGATAACAATGATAATGATGGTAACAGTTTTGATTTTCTTGGATTCACACATTATGTGGACAAAGACAGGTACGTGAAAGTAAAGACGAGCAAGAAGAAATTTAGAGCAAGTCTTATCAAATGTAAAATCTGGATTAGAGAAAACCGTACTCTCCCAGTCAAAGAATTTATGCGTAGGATACGAATCAAGATGAAAGGTCATATCAACTACTTTGGGGTAACCTATAATAGAAGGATGATTAGTAATTTTGTGTTTGAAGTGAGAAAGCTTATCTTCAAATGGTTGAACCGTAGAAGTCAAAGACGCAGTTTTGATTGGATAGACTATGCGAAATTCTTGATTAAATTCCCTTTACCCCCAAGACATACGAATGTTAAACTTCTAGTCTTGGGAGCAGGGGAAAGCTATGTGCTGTGAAAAATAAAGTGAAGAGCCGGATGCCTTAATAGGGCAAGTCCGGTTCTGTGAGGGGTTGGAGCCGTGAGGCTCCGTCTACTCGACCTGAACTGAACCGCTCTTAGTCAAGTAGACAGTGTAAATAACAAAAAAGTTTATTGGGTCCCATCACTTTGATGGGACTCGATTTTTTATGCTGCATTCTCTATGAATGGAAGTACCCGGTACCGCTCCGGCGGTACCGGCAATAACTCATTATTTAAAAACTCCTGACCAGCCCATTGCCCAGACCAACGACAACAGCAAAATAAGTACTGTATTTGGCAATCTAAAAGTACAACTTCGGGGGTGCGGACGTTTTTTTGGACTTTATGCGACCAAACTCAACCTTTTTCTATAATCTAATGGACTCATTCCACCAAGTGAAAGTTTGATCCTTTTTTCACCATACCACTTCAGGTAT
>JAGXHV010000149.1 GCA_024636005.1 Bacillota bacterium | reverse complement strand
TTCATCAGCGACTTCTTACTGACGTGAGTATAAATTTCAGTCGTTTTGCTGCTCGCATGACCGAGCAGTTCCTGAATATAGCGAAGATCAACGCCGGCTTCCAGAAGATGTGTGGCAAAGGAGTGTCTCATGCTGTGGAAGGAAACCACTTTTGTAATGCATGCTCTGGCACAAGCTTGCTCGAATACCTTTTGAAGTGTTCGCTCAGTGATTGGACCGTTGCGCATGGGATTTTCGAAAAGATACTCAACCGGAAAATAAAGCTCTCTGTAGATCGCCAGTTGCGTGATTAAGCGTTCCGATAATGAGGTGATGCGGTCTTTTCTGCCTTTGCCTTGATGGATCAGAACCATGCCACGTGCATAGTCGATATCTGCGACTTTTAGATTGGCCACTTCGCTTACGCGCATTCCGCAACTGTAGGCGACCATGAGTGCTGTCTTGTGTTTGACATTTTCAGTGCAATCGATGATGCGTTTGACCTCCTCTTGACTGAGGACTTTTGGGAGTTTCTTTTGGCTTCTCGGTCTTAAGATTTCGATGATCTCGTGTTCGCCATGTACCCCTTGACATCTAAGGTGTTGCTTGATCGCGTTCACAGTTTGATTCACATAGGCATGGCTGCATTCTTTTTCTTCCAGTAGAAAAAGAATGTACTTGTTGATGGCATTTGAGTCCCATGACACATCCGAGAAATGCAAGAATCTGTTGAGCTGAGCCGTATAGCTGGCTATAGTTTTAGGACTGTAACCCTTTTGTGATAAGCGTTTTCTGAGCTGTTCCACGTATTTGTTCACCTGATCCAAGTGCTGCGGTTTTGTGTAATCTGTTCTTTCAAGCTTGGTATAAGGATTGGTCGTCGTTCTTTTCTTTTGATATGTAAGTGCAGGTGAATTCTGATGGATATAAGAGGGAAGAGCCTCCTTTAATTTAATAAGCTCATCCAGTTTACTCAGAGGAAAAATCCACGCTTTCTGTTCGGGTTGCCATTTACCACCTCCGATTCGTTTGATGGCTTCAACAATTTTGGAGTGGTAATCAAATGTGACCTTGATATGCTTGTCTGACGCTTGTATTGTCATAATATTTCTCCTTTCAGTATATCATTTTTAATATTTAAATGCCCTTGAAATCTGAATTTTTCTAATTTTCAGATAAACTATGCCACATAATAATTTTACATTTATTTCCATAATTTGGCAAACGGAAAAGTTACACTCGAATTATATTGACTCAAATCCACCCTTGAAGTAGCATAAATGTAAAGACGTTCTAGATTGGAGAGCTGCCAATGAATAAAGCTTGGAAAAAATGGATATTGAGATTATTAATTTTGATCGTGATCATCATGCTCTCAATTGTGGCATATTTTTATATCGCATTATCAGGAAACCCCTTTGTCATGTGGCAACAACAAAGGTCAGTGGTAAAGATCTATGAGGACCGGTATCAGGAACCCTTTGACGTCACGGATTCAAATTACGACTATAAACGAGGCGAATATACAGTTGAAATTGCTCCAAAAAGTAATCCAGATTACGAATTTAACACCACCTTGTATGAAGCAAGTCAAATCGACTTATACGCAAAGCTGCGCTCAATCACATATCTCAGAGAACAAATCACTCTAGCCTTGGGTTCTGATTACTCAGACCTTGAATACAGCTTCAATGTATTTGAGGATTACAAATCTATTGGCGCAATGGAAACCGATAAGATGAAAAGACTCAGCCAAAACATGTACACTGTTGACTTTTCTTTTGATGTTGAAAGCATCAATGCTGACAATCTGAATTCCATGTTCATGGAGATCCATACAAAAATTGAGGAGAGGTTTGATGTGCCTATTGGAGAACTGACTCTTCGCTTTGGTGCGTATGATGGTACAGATTATCATCATTTTGAGATGAAATTATCCGATCTTTAGCATTCGCTATTTGTGGGGAATACAACTTTACTGGACTGTGCTATATTTCGTATAGGGAGGTGTTCGTAATGAATCAAGTACAAATCGGAAAATTTATCGCGGAAATGAGAAAAGAAAAGAATTTGACTCAGGTTGAACTGGGAGATCTACTGGGAGTTACAAATAAAACCATCTCAAGATGGGAAAATGGAAACTATATGCCGGACATATCCATCATGCAACAGATATGTTCAGTCTTCAACATTAGCATCAATGAACTAATCAGTGGTAAAAAACTTGATGATACGGAATATAAAGCATCCGCAGATCAGAATTTGATATCATCGCTTCTTGAACTGAAAAATATTCGAAAGCAAAAACGAATAATTGATTTCTTTAGTGGTGGTGGAACTGGATTACTGGTATCTTCATTTTTCTCACCGGACTCAACAAGAAGATCCCTTGTAATTGTTGTTGGATTAATCATGATATTTTTAAGTTGGTATTTAAGGAATAAATTCGATAAATCCATCATGGATACATTAAGTGTCCTCAATGAATAATAAGAAAAAACGGGATGCATCGAAGTTTCAACTTCATGCATCCCGCTTTTATTCTTGAATATTAATACTCTTTCAACAAAAAATCCGGTATATGATAAGTCTTTTATAAAAGGCTTATTTGTGCTATTTCGTAATGAAATCTCTAAAACCACTCCAGCTGCTCAACATCTCCCGTTTCAAACAAACCACTTTCCAAATACTCAACACCTGATCTTATGTCTTTTGTCAACTTCACATCGACGCGTTCCTGAGAACTACCTGCATCTCTAACAACTCTTAAAGAGTAGATCAAATCGAACTGACTTGTAATTGCACTGGTGTTGATATGTGTAAAACAAATAAGCTGCGCATCATAAGTCTTGGCGATTTTAAATAGTGGTTCCAGCAAATGCTCTGAGGACACCGGTCCAAACGGGTTGTCCATGACCAGAACTTTTCCAGATTGCTTGCGGCTTAACTGATACCCTCTCGTGTAACTCATTAGTGAGATGAACAAAATGAACACACTCACAAACTCTTCCCCACCAGATACTTTACCCACTGATTCCCAAGGAATTTTCGACACCTTGTTCTGCTCGATTTTGCTGATACTCACTGTGATGCTTCGAATCGGTACGTACTCATCAAACAATTTATCCAGACTGAGATGGCTGTCTAAATATTTATCGAGATCTGAGACTTCGTTGTCTTCCATCCGATGTTTGGAATAACTGATGACCATATTTAAATAATTTTTAAGTTTAGCGATGTCGAGAGTATCCTTTTTAGGCATATCAATGTAAAGCATCTTCTGATATTTGTCTTTTAGCTCAATCGTCGAATGCTTATCGATTTCCTTGAGTTGTTCGTATACCGTTGCAACTCTTTCAAGTACGAAATCGTTCAACTTTTCTTCCGACTCTTTCACATTTCTGAGATCTGTTTCATGTTTTTTAAGCATGACTTCTATAGAAGTTCTCGCTTGATCAAAGACCCGTTTGGTAAAGTCATAAGAATAACTGTTTTGGCCCTTGAACAAGTTTTGGAATAGATTTTTAAGCAGCACATTGTCCCTGTTGAATTCCAAATTCAATTTATTATAAGACTCCGTGAGTCCCAGTCTGATTGCATTCACTTTCTTACGCAGTAGTCTCACCGATTGAAGGACATCGTCACTTAACGTGTCAATTTCACGCTCAGTGATGTTAATGGAAAATTCCTCTGCTTCAGTCTCACGAAGGTCACTTTCCGCACCATCTTCAAAGCGATTCAAGGAAGCTTTGATAGAAGCGGCCAAACTATTAAACTTTGCAATTTGTGCATCATACATTTTATACTGTATTTGATTTTCATTTTTTCGTGCTTTGAAATCTACCATGATGATGGATTCTCTTGAAGTAATAGCCTCCTCATTGAATTGACTAAGGATCTCTTGTCTCAAAATCTCCAAGTCATTTAGCTTAGCCTCAATGACCGCTTTCAATTTCATCAACTCATCATTGTGTTGCTTTATTTCTTCTTGTAACTTTTGCACGCTTTCCGTCAAAGCCTTATGTTGTACTGCGTCGTAAGAAAGAGTCATGTAGTCCGTATCAATTACATTTAGCTCAGTCAAATGAACATTCTTTTCACTAATTTGTCCTTGCCATTCGTCAATTAGATTTTGGATGTCATTCACTTGACCATGACTCTGATTGTATGCCATGTACTTCGCTTCTAAAGATTTTATCGATTCCAGCCTAAAAGGATGTCCCTCTAGATTTAGCTTGGAACCCACCTTAACTGCATTTTCAAATTTGATGATTTCCGAATTTACTTTTTCAAGCGCTTCATCATTTTTTGTGCCTCTATAAATAAAGTTTGTCCTGTTTGTGTTTTGAGCTTCAATTTCTTCACTAAGCCTTGTCAATTCACTTTCATTCTGAACGATTCGTGAGTGGATTTGATTCATCTTTTCTGTATGCGACAACACCGTTCGGTAATTTTCATTTAATTGTAGATACTTTGTAAAAAGTTCTGTTGCTGACCTGCTTTCTTCTTCCCTTTGTTTTAATGTTGCCCGCTTGGTTATAGTCTGCTCTCTTGTCACAACAATGAACTGATCGCGATTTTTTATGGTTTCTTGCAAGCGTTCAATATCATCAAGGGTCGACTCATATTGATGGATCAATTTATTTTCTGAGGTCGAGTCATACACTTTTAAGAATTCATGATACTCATAACTCATTTGGCGAATACTATCAATTCCTATTAGAATGCGATTTGAATCGTCCTCAATCCTAGTGATCTCATGCTCGTATTTTAAAATCTCTCTTTCGCGATAACCAACATCCATCAACTTTGTGTCAAAAGCAGTATGGTAATAAAGTCCCACTTCATCCGAATCGGTACTTTTCCCTTTTAGAACAGCGTGAATATACTCATGGGTCAAAATTGGAATCACCATCGTCAAATGATACGATTTGATCAATCCTTTGAATCGATTCAAATCCTCTGCATCCATAATGAGTGCATATGGCATTACAGTCAATTTTTCCAAATAAAGACTCTCTGGAATTACATCTCCTTTATAATTCAATAACCAATTGTAACCGAACTCATAACCAATATGGTTGACATCAAGAAATGATGCAAAATCATCCGACAGTGCATTGAGTTGCCCAGCTTTTAAACTCTCCATCCGTTGGGTCACAATGGCTTTTTCCAAGATGAGATGGTGCCGTTTCGTTTCTCGTTCACTGATCATCATGGCCAAAAGACTGTTGACTTCATCTTCTTGATAAAAGGCGTCCTTTATAATACCGTATTGCTCTAGCGTCTGCTGCGCCTGATGATAACGCTCTCTATAGCTTTTAAGTGCATTGTTCTGGATTTTCGCAGTATTTTCAAGTGCATTTAACGCCACTTTCTCTTCAGATAGACTGCGCTCATTGGTGAGAATTTCGCGATCATGCTCTTCAATTTGAACTTCTATACTTTTGATGGCATCATGAATCTGTGCGCTTTTTTCTCTAATACTTTCAATATAAGCTTCCAATTGAGTCACATTATATTCTTTTAACAGTGGATGTTTTTCCCATTTGAAATCTGAATTTTGATCATTCATGTGAGTCACTTGCTCTTCAAATTGATTGATCAGCGTCAAGTATTTGGTTTCTTGATCCCGATCTGTTTGTATGTCCTTATTTAAGCGCAGCACTTTATCTTTTAGCAATTCAATCTGATCTTCAATTGCTTTCAACACTTCTAAATTCTCAGTTTTTATAGTGCTTAATCTTACCTTCTCAATGCCATATTTTTCAAGCAAAGCCACCATAAGCGCATCTATATCGAATTCTTTTTCATCATTTAATATGAATCTGAGTTCTTCTTGCTTAATCGTCACTTTTCCTTCAAGATGAACGATTGAATGATGCAGTTTAATGGCTTCTTGAGTATTTTTCAGAAGCTGTGCAGATTGAAATTTTTCTTCAAGATCCCTTTTTGATGACTCAAGTCGTTTTGCCTCTTCGATCTGTTTTTCATTTTGATCCCATTTTCTATAAAAATCAAAACAGGATTCCTCAAATCTAATCCTTTGTTGCTCCTGTCGATTGATTTTTTTAAGGTCATCAAATTGAAGGATTTCATCTTCGATTCGAACCGATAGATTCTTAAAGCCATAATATACCTGACTCAAACGGACCATCGCCAGATCCATCGCTTCCTCAGACTCTTTTAACCTTAAAAGGTCGTTTTCATAGAGTATACTTTCTGTGATAAAGCGATTATAAATCACCTCATCTCTTATGATCTGATCATTTTTCACAAGCAGTCGTGCATGACTTTTTACAAGTGACTGGATTTCCACTTTGTCAGTATTGTTCTCATCCAGCTTGCTTTCTATTATAGGTAGTATTTTTCTCTGAATTAATGTTTCACTTTTTTTGGCATCATTAAAAAAGGACTGTAAGCCCGCCTCTTCCTTATTGATCTTTAAAATTGTATCCTGCCATTCTTGCTGAACGATACCATATTCACCAAGAGCTTGCCCATACATGCGCTTCGCTTCAGCTGAATCGGACCAATTGAAAACACGTACCATACCTTTATGCTTTCTGGCATGTTTGTCCAGTTCCGCTGTGATGTCATCGTAGCTGCGCATCAATCGGTGCCCCTGAGCATCCCTTTGAATCACGGGTATAGTGTCAATATTATAGGTTTCCATACGGTGGTATTCGATTACAAAAGCTGTGATGTTCAGTACATCTTGATCATCGTCTTGTCCTCTCTTCCTTCGTACCCTATTTTGAATCACAAGACCTGTCAAAAGCTTCCCCGCATTACTGTCGAGCAGCCACTCACTCATCAACAACGTTGGTTTATGATTGTTCTTAAAGTAATCTGCAAATCTTCTGGTCTTCAAATCTGTCTTTGGGATGACCGGTTGCATCATCATTTGAGTCAACACGGTCTTGCCGCCTCCGTTTGCAAGAAGCATCATGGCATTGCTGCCACCACTAAAATCAAAAACCTCATCATATATGTGCCTTGTATCGTTATATATTAGGTTTACCACACGAAATTTACTGAGTTTAGGCATCTCTATTCCTCCAAAAGAACACTTTTTGCACTGAAGAGCCGTTCAATCTTTTCTTTCCTGTTTTGATCGAGGAACTGATGTCCCATAAGTGCTGTGAGCTTAGCTGTTGGTCTGATGTTATCATGAGTGTACTGAATAAACAGCTTTTGGTTTTCAAGGAATTTGACTACACTTCGAACATAACCAAATTTACTGTTTCGCGAGCGGTGAAACTCATCATCTTCTTGAAGGGCGTTCCAGTGCTCTTTGATCGCTATCACGTTATAACCGGTTTCCTCTTCTTCTTCCAATATGCGTTCTTTTGCCGCTGCCTTTTCAAGTCGATCTGAAATCAGGTCAACTACTTCACGAATACTGACATAATCCCTCGTCTTTAAACTCTCACCAACTCCATTATAAAAAAGTTGCAAAAAAAGTGTCATGATATACAGGGACAAATAAGCAGTGATGTTGGTCGTTACCGAACCTGCAATACCACGTAGATCTTGCATTTTCATACCAATCACTTCGTTATCTTCACTCGGCATTAGGTAAATGACATGATTGTACCTACGGATTAAAACCTTGAATGACTCCGCGATTTCATCCACTGCCTGCTGTATCGAATGATCACTGTAAGCCAAATAGAATTCTTTATGATCATTGATAGAAAGTTCACCTTTATCCAATAAATAATAAACAATCTTCATCGCCACATTGTAACTTTGGTGCAATTCATTTTTTCGTTGTTCGAGTTCGATTACGATTTGTTCGTCCATTTATAGGCTCCTTTGATCAGAAAATTCCATTTCATAACATCTCAAATATTTTTTGTTGTTTGTGCTTTTAATGGTTATCTTTTCACCAAATTTAATGTGGGTTTGAATCGACTGACAAGTATTCAGCACTTCATTATCCTTCAACACTCTCGAAAGAGTATAACCTAAATCGAAATCCTCTGCAGGCGTATAAACATGCGCATCACTGCTCTTAAGAATGGCTTTGATATCAAGGTGATGATCATTATGGAGTTGGACGAGTACATTTCTAAGGAAATCCACATCTTCAATCTCACTAAAAAGACTCGACAGTTTCACACCTTTTACTGGATTCTCATGAACGCCCACTAGAATTTGACTCACAATCAAATCATAGATTGTATGAACATATTCAATGCGTTCTTGATACAATTTTTCTGATTCTTCATCAAACTGCTCTTCGAAAAAAACAGACCTGTCATCCAGTTCATTTTCATCTTCCTCAATTTTTTGAGTAGCATAGGCCAGATTAAAGTTGAAGATTCGTTTCATTTTAGGTAGAAAAAGTGGCTTCAAGACATTTGCCATACCCTCTAACGCATGGATATTTTCTTCAAAAGGTTCTAGAATATCCTTTTCGATATTCAATCTATTCTCAAATCCAATATATAAAATATTACTGATTGCATCATCATAGACTTCACTAAGTGTCTGGTGCTCTTTGAACATCTTAAGTTGTTCCCCGAGAAGCTGTTGTAACCTGGTTTGAATATAATCGATGTGTTTAAGATCTTCCTCTAATTTTGCATTTTCTCTTTCCATATGCTGATTGATGTACTGCTCTTTGGTCGTCATGATCAGCGTATAAAGTTCTTCATGTTTTTCCTTTTGCTCACTCAGTGTATCAAATGTCGTCCGGTAGGTTTCTTCATAATCCTGTCCAGAAAACATCCCGATGTCTTCCTTGATCTGTCTGATGTATTCCTGTATTTTGAGAATCTGCTTTCTGTTGAGTGTAAACAAATTATCGACGCTCTCTTTTGCAGAACCGAAATTTCTTTTTTGTATCGCATATTTTAATCTCAGTTGTTCAAAATTCATCTGAAGCGCTTCTTCAACCTCTAGGGTGCTAAATAGAAATTGAAACCCTTGCGCTGTCAGACTATAGCTGAAATCTTCTTTTCCCTCCACTTGGATCAACCGGTCTTCAACCAATCTTATAAAGTATGAGGTTGACTTTTTCGCATTAAAATCATAAGACTCAAAATAATATGGCTTTCCCTTATTTTGAAGGGCATCCCTCACTAAATACTTTGCAAGTTCTTCGTAATCAACACCTCGGTCATCAAAGGACTGTTCAATATGTAAAAATTCAATATAAGCCGCCATGTCCTTGAGTGTGCATGACTGCTCCAGGAGCGACTTATCCATGATGAAACAGAGCAGCTGCATAAGTAAATTGAGCGCTTCCCTTTTATCCAGTTCGGTTTGCCTCAGCCCTTCTTTGACCACTGATATTTCATTCATGAAGTGATGGATCGCCACCAGCTCCATACGCTTGTGAAAATTATTTAAGAATTCGTACATGTTACCCCCACATTTTCCTGAGTGTTCTATGGTTCACAATCTCTTGAGGCAAATAGAGATCCTCCGAAAAACGATGCATCACATTGTCCAGTTCCTCATCTGACAAGAATTGTAAAGCCGATTCTATCTGCTGTCTGCTTAAACTTTTTTGAGCTTTGTATTTTCTCCAGCACTCTGGAACGCTTGCTGCCTCTAGCATAGTTTTATAACCATCTTCCCAAAGATCAATCTCTAACGGCTTCATTTTTTCCTTCAGCACTAAAAAAATCTTTAATCCTTCATCGTCCAAATCCCCGAAGTAAAAGTATTCACTCATTATGTCCCTAAAATACTCCTTTTGATGAACTTCAATTTCTTCAATACTGCTTAGGATCTTCTTTCCTTCTCCATAGATGATGGTATCAAATGGTCCTTGTCCTTCTTTCATGAGCTTCCTCATGGTATACCAAGTATCTTTGTTCTCAATGATTAAGATTTTATGGGCACTGAGCTCCGTTTTCGAATAATAAATAAAGGGCTCAGGTGTTTTATAGCAATTAAGAACCTTAAAATCTATACCTAGTTTTCTTAGAGTTGACATAATTTTAGAGTCCGACCCAAGCTTTTCCATTTTAAAGATGTCATAGAATCGCTCGTTGATTGACATCTCTTCAGACAGTGGAAAATCAGCTCTATTGTGGTAGGCACAGAGTTTTAGTACCCACTCCCTATCTTCAAGATACTGCTCGAGATGACTCTTATAATAACTGCGATTATAGATTAGTGGAAAAATCATTTCGATTTCACGTATCAAATCTTCCCCTAACTCTTGTCGTTGCTCTTCGATTACTCTATATTTTTTTGCAAGCGGTGGTTGTTTGCCATTGGTATCTTTCCCATCTTTTGTCGGCTTCAATTTACCTTCAGCTACCAAAGCACTGATTGTCTTATGAAATTCATGATAGTCATAGATTCCAAGTGACTTTTGCAAGGTTTCTACAGTTTTAATCCCTTTTTCAAATCCCGCTACCGCCATAAATGTCACCTCGCTGAAAATGTTATGTAATCGATTATATTGTATCACATATGACTAGAGTTTCGGAACTGTGAGTATTGAACACAAAAAAAGACACCCTTTTTTATGAAATCGGCGTCTTTTTTACTTAGCTTAAAACTTTTTTACATATCTCACTAATTCAGCAAGGCGCAGGTGTAACTCCACTCGATGTTCATCACAAAAGTTTTGTAACCAATAATAATCTCGATCTGTACTATGATCTCTATGATATCGTCTTAATACTCTGTTTATCCTAGATTTGAAATCCATTGGTTTTGACATGTTCAAAGATATTTTGTCAAATTTTTCTTTAAATTCATCGCATGTAATCTCTGTTTTGAGAAATTTCAAAAATAACAATTCATAGTATGTAAAAGGAACTATATCATCGATTAATTCTCTTACAAGAGTCTCATGTGGCCCACCTTCTTTAGTATCATCAGAAATAAAAGCTTCTATTCCAAGAACACTTGCCAAAGCCACTGCATAAGCTTCTCCTCGGTCACCTGCAAATAAAATCTTGAAATCACGATATTGTTCATCAAACATTTCTTTGATACCCATGTCTATCAGATCTAAATTTGTTATCTCAGTAATGTTCCCAGCTTTTATGTCTTCTTCTACTTCAGTATAAATCTTTTGACTATTACAATACAGCTCACTATTTATAATATAATCGTATACATAAATATTATCAAAAGATGACAACAACAAGTCTTTTGAATACGAATTATATAAGTGTATAAGTATATTTGTATCTACAGAAACATCCATAATCAGAAACCCTCAAGTAACTCATCTAAGTCGACATCTTCATCCAGCCTTGTTCTATTTACAGCTAATTGATCAGTGTTAAATCCAACAAGTTCTAAAGCTTCCTTAAATTTATCAAATACTATATAACCATTCTCATAATTGCTGAAAACATATTCATAGTACTTATTTGGAACTTTAAGAATACCTGCAGGTCTAATCAAGTCATCATTTAAATTCATTGCTTCGAATAATTTTCTTGATGTGGCACTATCTCTTTCTTCAAAAAGACGGTTCTTTAGTTCTGTCTTTATGAAATCCAATTCATACAATCTTATAACAATAGCTGCAAAACTTGAGTTAAACTCAATTTGCATTCGTATAACATCCAAAGCTCTGATATCAGTTGGGTCTTTTTCAAGTTCATATTTAATATAATATCTAATTTGATCTTCAGGAAGTAAAAAAGCAACAGCAAAATAATCAGCACGTTTCTCTATAAAATTTTCAGTATTAGTGTTAATATCTGCATCTATAATAATTTTTTGCTCATCAACATCAAGATCGAATTCACAATGCCCAATCTCGTGTGCAATTGTAAAAATCTCTCTCGATAGTATCTCTGAACTATTGGAAACAATTACTTTCTTACCATCAAAAACTGTTGAAAAACCACAAATTGTATCTTTACCAAGTGGAATCCTAATAAGGTATATATCCATCTTATCAACAATTGAAAATATGTCACTTACCCCATATGACTCAATTTTAAATCTATTTCTTATATCTAAAGCAGCACGTTCAATTTCCAACTTACGCCTTTCCATGGGCCTTACCTTCCTTCATCTTATAATATAACCGCTCATGGGCATTCATATATTCTAAGATTTTTTGAATCTTTTCTATTGCCTCATCTGAAGCATCTTTATTATAATTTTCTCTAAATAGAACTTTTAGTGGTTTTTTTTCTTCTGACGTTCTTGTGATTTCTTTTGTAGCAATACAAAAAACATCAGCGAGTTGCTCAATTATTTTATAGGATATTGGAACCTGATTCAATTCAATTCGAGAATACCTTTGTCTTGACATTTCCAGCTTTATAGCAACTTCTTCTTGACTCATTCCGCGTTCAATTCTAAGTGTTTTTATTCTCTGTGAAATTATGTAACTCATAATCATATCCCCTTTCGATGTAATGCAATTATAACATCAATTG
>JAGXHV010000148.1 GCA_024636005.1 Bacillota bacterium | reverse complement strand
TGATATTTCCAGTGATGTCGAAAATATGCTAATCATTAGTCCTGATACAGGAGCGATGGATCGTGCCATATTTTATTCGGGAGTACTCAGTTATGATATCGGTCTTTTTTACAAAAGGCGCGATCACTCCAAAGTCGTCAAAGGTAAAAACCCGATTGTACAACATGAGTACATCGGGCGAAATGTAGAAGGATCCAATATTCTAATTGTAGATGATATGATTGCTTCAGGAGAATCTGTCTTTGACATCGCACTTGAGCTCAGAAGAAGAATGGCCGGTAAGATTTTCGTGGCCACAACTTTTGCACTCTTCACCGAAGGCATTGAAAAATTCAACAAATTCTACGAGGATGGAATCATCGAGCGTATTTATACAACAAATCTGTCCTATCTGCCAGAAAGCATCAAGAAACAGCCCTGGTTACGCGAAGTGGATATGTCCTACTATATTTCTAGAATCATCAACAGATTGAATTATGATGTTTCTATAAGTGATCTTTTAGATGCCAGAAAAGGTATTCGTGATCTGATCAATATGAAGAGTAAACCATCAAAATAAGATTTGGCAGAGCGTCACGTCGTCTTTGATGTCCTGTTCAATTCCAAAAGTGGTGAGCAGAGTGCCAAATAGCTTCTCGGATGACTTTGTCCTGATGAGCGCATCGATTCTTTTGAGTGCATCTTCATATTCAATGCCGTTGTTCTCATAGAGACCATCTGTGAAACAAAAGAGGCTCTTGATTTCAGAAAGTGTCAACTCGGTTGTGACATAATCACTTTCAAGGACACCCATAATCATATTGTTGGAGCGAAGATGGATTGGGTTTTCATTTTTGTCGAGCAAAAGGATGTCCAGATGACCGGCATTGATGATCTTGATCAAGTTTTCCGAAAAATTGATTTCCATGAAAATTCCCGTGACGTATTTGTTTCTGTCCTGATGCTCGAGGTTGAAGGTGCAGAGCAGATTATTGATGGCTTCCACGGACTCGTTCAGCTGTTTGAAAACTGAATAGTCCTCAAACATCTGTGTCACTGTGAGTGCGATGAGTGCTGAGGATATTCCATGCCCCATGACGTCAACAAGTGCAAAATGATAACGATCGGTGTCGGTTCGTCCAAAATAGATGAAATCGCCACCGATTTCATTGTAATGCATTATATTATAATCAAATTTGATCTGCTCGTCTGAGTAGGTGATGGGCAGCAATGCGTCAATTACCTTTCGCGCGAGTTTCACTTCTTTTGACAGTTCATCTAAAAGCAGTCTTTCACGGGTGATGTTCTTACCGATTTTCAAATACTTCTCGATTTCACCATGACTGTTTTTAAGTGGAGTAATGGTGGCTTCCTCATAGAAACGTTCCTGGTTTTTGGATTTGTTGACGAAAATGCCTTCCCATACCTGACCGGATTTTATGGTTTCCCAAAGGTCGTCATAAAAGGCATCCTCATGGAAACCACTCCTGATGACACTTGGTGTTTTTTGCATGAACTCGTCGGTTGAATAACCTGAGGTCAATTCAAAATATGGGTTTGCGAACTCTATATTACCTTTTTTGTCGGTGATGACAATGGAGTTTTGCGCGCTATGAATGATATTGTCTAGAATCGTATTCTCATTTTCGAGTTGTTTTTTGTTCATGTAATTTGTAATCAGAGCTTCAAGTTCAATGTTTAGGTAACCTTTCTTCAACCATAATGATATTCCATGATTGTAGATCGTATTTAAAAAATACGGGTTATCGGGACAATTGAGCAGGATGACTTCACCATAATGTCTTTTTAGTCGCGATAGAAAAGACTCATCCAGTGTGAGAAGGTCGGCGTCCACAATCAACAGATCGTAGACGTGATCAGGTAGATCCCATGTTTTTAGGACACGTGTAATCGGTTCAAACACCTTCGTGTACTTTTCTATCAAATCGAGGACGAAAGCAAATTGATTTTTATCAGCATGAACATCAATATAGATCGTAAATCGTTTATACACTTAAGCCTCCGTTTATTTGTGTTTTTTTCTTGGTTTCTTTTTAATGGAATATCCGAATGTACCGAGTGCCTCACTAAGTGAATAGTAACTCCCATGGGAGTAGGCAATGAGCTCAGCCTTATCCAGTCTGAATTTTCCTGTATGGTCCAGCAATGATTCCTCAACGGTGATTCCCAGAACTTTCGCCAGAAACATGTCATGAGATCCAAGTTTTATGATTTCCGTGACTTCACATTCGATTGTGAGTGGAGATTCCTTCACAATAGGTGCATCAATGAGTTGACCTTTTATTGGAGTTAGTCCGGTTTCTTTGAATTTATCGACGTCACGGCCGGATTTGACACCACAATAATCGGTTGCCCTTACCATTTTTTTCGTTGTCAGATTGATGGCAAACACTTTACTGCTTTTGATCAGATCGTATGAATGTCTCTCGGGACGGATGGATATATAAGCCATGGCAGGGTTTGTACAAATAGTTCCTGTCCAGGCGATTGTTATGAGATTGGGACTTTCCATGGTACCACAGCTTACTAGAACAGCTGGGGCAGGGTAAACCATTGTGCCAGATTTCCAAAGTGCTTTTGACATAATGCCTCCTTTTCAGTTTAAATAATTATATCATATTCAAATCAACTATGGATAATTGTACAATCAATTGGGTAAAAGGGTAAATAACAAAGAAAATTTGGGAGGTGCTTTATGAAAATCGCAATTCAAACGGGGCTTAAAACACTGGAAGAATTATTAAAAAACAAGGGTTATGACGTTGTACCTTTCAGAGAAAGTGGACTTGGGGTAAAGATTTCAATTGTAACCGACATCGACGAAGCGTATGAGGAAATCGATCCTGTGACTTTCTATGGACCTGAAGGAGATGAAATGGTGCTTCTCAATGCCACTCAACTATCCCAGGAAGATATTCTTCGCTATGTTGAGAAATATGCGACCAAGCCACAGCGTGTATCACTTCAAAAGGGTTTGGAAGACATCAAAGAAAAATTATTGGCAAAAGGGTATGATGTGGTGGCGTATGGTGACGATGGTAAAAATGTGAAAGTGACTGTCATCAACAATGTTGAGGGCGCTTACGAGGAGATCGATCCCGTTTCATTTTTCGGCGAAGGAGAGAATGAGATGGTGGTTCTAGACGCTTCTAAACTTACTGAAGACCAGATCATAAAGTATGTGGAAAAATACACAGCATAATAACTGTTGAAAAAAACATCACACTATATTATAATACTAGCAATAAGGTATAAGCAAACAGCCCTGATAAGAAGTAGTAGGATTAAACCTTGCATAGAGAGCCACTGGTCGGTGAAAAGTGGTGAAGGTGACATCTGAACTCGTCTTGGAGCTGCCAGTGTGAACTCAAGTAGCATTGGCCGGACAGCACCGTTATTGCTTTGAGTGGATTGTACCCAGGTACAATCAAATAGAGTGGTATCGCGGGTTCTTCGTCTCTAACGAAGGACCCTTATTTTTTTGCTTAAATGCCATCAATCGAGGAGGAAAACATGGATTATCGTCATAAGGAAATTGAAAAAAAATGGCAAGATATATGGGATGAGAAAGAATCCTTTAAAGCCTACAATGATTACAGCAAACCTAAGTACTACCCGTTGGTGGAGTTTCCCTATCCATCCGGTCAAGGCCTTCATGTCGGACATCCAAGACCTTACACTGCTCTTGACATAGTCGCAAGAAAAAGAAGAATGGAAGGTTATAATGTCCTTTACACTATGGGCTGGGACGCATTCGGTCTCCCAACCGAAAACTATGCCATCAAAAATAAGATTCATCCGGCAATAGTGACTGAAAACAATGTGAAGCGTTTCAAAGAACAACTCAAGAGTTTAGGCCTTTCATTTGATTGGTCCAGGGAAATCAACACCACAGATCCAAAGTATTTCAAATGGACTCAGTGGATCTTCATAAAGCTTTTTGAAAACGGTCTTGCCTATAAAAAGGAAATGGATATCAACTGGTGTACTTCATGTAAAGTTGGTCTTGCAAACGAAGAAGTTGTCGGTGGTGTTTGCGAAAGATGCGGATCTCCGGTAGTCAAGAAGGCAAAATCACAGTGGATGCTCAAAATAACAGAATACGCAGATCGTTTAATCGATGATCTCGAAGATTTGGATTATATAGAAAGAGTCAAGAGCCAGCAGAAAAACTGGATTGGAAAATCAACCGGTATGGAAGTGGATTTCAAGACAACAGCCGGCGAGAAACTCAGAGTCTACACGACCCGTCCCGACACGATATACGGTGCAACCTACATGGTTGTGAGTCCTGAACATCCAATGCTTGAGACTTACAAAAATCAAATATCCAACTATGACGCCATAGAAGCATATAGAGAAGAAGCAAGATCCAAATCTGATTTTGAGAGAACGGAACTCAACAAGGATAAAACCGGAGTTGAAATCGTGGGGATTAGAGCAATCAATCCTCTTACTGAGAAAGAAATTCCAATTTGGATTTCCGATTATGTGCTCATGACTTACGGTACAGGTGCCATCATGGCTGTTCCCGGTCACGATTCAAGAGACTGGGAATTCGCAAAAGCTTTCGGACTGCCGATTGTAGAAGTGGTTTCGGGAGGTAACGTTGATGAGGCAGCTTATTCAGATATTGAAGATGGAGTCCTTGTAAATTCACCTTTGATTGACGGTCTTCGCGTGGATGAGGCAAAAAAGAAAATATCTGAGTACATTGAGAAAAATGGTCTTGGAATCGGAAAAGTGAACTTCAAACTCAGAGACTGGGTATTTTCTAGACAACGTTACTGGGGAGAACCAATACCTCTTGTAAGTTGTCCTACTTGCGGTTGGGTGCCGCTTCCTGAATCGGAACTCCCACTGACATTACCGGAAGTTGAAAGTTACGAACCGACTGACAATGGAGAATCACCACTTGCTGCGATGGATGAATGGATAGAGACCACATGTCCAAAATGTGGAGGTCATGCTCATAGAGAGACTGACACAATGCCACAATGGGCGGGTTCAAGCTGGTATTTCCTGAGATATTGTGACCCGTACAACGATCAAGAATTCGCAAGTATGGATGCACTTAATTACTGGATGCCGGTCGATTGGTATAACGGTGGTATGGAGCATACTACGCTTCACCTGCTTTACTCAAGATTTTGGCACAAATTTTTATTTGACATCGGAGTTGTAAATACCAAAGAACCATACCTTAAAAGAACATCCCACGGAATGATCATGGGAGAAAACAATGAAAAGATGTCCAAATCCAGAGGCAACGTGATCAATCCTGATGATATCGTAAAAGAATTTGGTGCGGATACATTAAGACTTTATGAGATGTTCATCGGTGACTTTGAAAAGAGTGTACCATGGTCTGACAATAGCGTGAAGGG
>JAGXHV010000147.1 GCA_024636005.1 Bacillota bacterium | reverse complement strand
TATGGAAATATTGTTCCGATTGTGAAAAGGGAGAGAAAGATGAGAGTGTCCCCAATAAGGCCAACCAATATGGTTTTTCTCTTCCCGAATTTTGTGCCAATGAAACCTGCCGGAATAGCAAACGCGAGAAATGAAAGTGCAAAAAAACCGAGAATCAGTGATGCATCAGTCACCTCAAGACCTAAAAATTGTACGCAGTAATTACTAAAAGTCGCTTCGACACCTTGATAACCAACAAACCAGAAGAATATTGCAAGGAGTATGAATGCTGTGGACTTGTCTGAATCAACGATGATTTCCTTGATGGACGCCCTTAAATTCACACGATCTTCTTTGGCCTCCACACCTATTTTGGGCTCTTTTATGAACCGAATCAACATAGCCAGGGCAAACAACATCAAAACCGCGGTTAATACGAATGGCAAATTTTTATTCGCCTTGTAGAGAAAGGATCCCCCGATCAAAACAAAAACCGATGCAAGTCCACCCATGAAATTAATGATGCCATTGGCCTCACTACGAAGAGGGACAGGTGTGATGTCGGGCATCAAGGCTACTGTAGGAGCTCTATAAATGGCCATGGAAAAGTTGAGTACAGTGATGATCAACATGAAACTGAGGAAACCACTGTAATTTGGAAGCAAGATGAATGCTATGGCTGAGAGTGGAATACCAATCATCAAATAGGGCATTCTTCTTCCAAATCGAGTCTGTGTCCTGTCACTGAGTGAAGCGATGAAGGGAATCAGACTTACAGCCAGTACATTGTCCAGTGTCATGATCGCATTGATTTGAAATTGGCTGTCAAGGAAATCTCTGAGAAAAATAGGAACATAAATGTTGTAAAGCGGCCAAACCAGACTAACTGCAAAAAATCCCAAACCTAGAATAAATGTTTTTTTGATATCGAGTTTCATAAAGCCTCCTCTTATTACGTTTTGAAAACTTCGCTGAATATTGGGTATAAGGACAAAAAGAAAATGAGGTGTGCTGTGAAAATTTTTTTGATGATTCAAGGCATTATATATATATTGATTGTATCCAGTGATATTGGAAATTACTTGACTGCTGATTGGTCAAACGGCATCAAATTATTTTCAGTGTTTGTATGCTTTATGTATTTGCTATTGACATTCAATCGCAAGTCATCAGGTTTTGATCACTTATTGATGATTGGTGTGATTGCTGTGACTTTCCTTTCAGATGCCATTTTACTGTTCACAGATCAGTTGTCGGTTGGAGTATTCGTATTTCTTGTTGTACAAGCGCTTTATGCTTACAGGATCGCACTGTTTGGTCAGAATAAGAACCGACATTGGACTTATATTGGTGCAACTGTGATGGTTGTGGGGATATCACTGTTGATCCAGGAGGACACTGTGATAATAACAGCTGTACTTTTGTATGGTGTGCTGTTCTTGATAAATTTAGGGTACCTGATCATTGTCCACACCAAAATTTGGCAGTCACATACACTTTTTAAAATTGGTTTTGTCCTTTTTTTGATTTGTGACATCAATGTGTTGTTCTTCAATATATTGCCAAACTATGGAATTTCAAACTTGTTTTATGAATTCACAAGAGTGTCCATGTGGTTCTTTTACTTGCCCGCACAGGTGCTACTTAGTCTCAGTGCTGTGAATGAAAATCCGTAGTGCCGAATACGATAATAGTATAACATTTTTAGTCATATTTGAGTCATAAAAATATGATAAAATCATATCATACGGAGGTAACTCATATGAAAACAATTTTAGTGGTTGAAGACCAGAAATCCATAAGTGATGTGGTTTCAAAATATATTGAAAATGAAGGCTATGGGTGTGATGTTGCCTCAAATGGCATTGAAGCACTTGAATTATTTGGGCAAAGCTCATATGATTTGGTAGTTCTCGATGTCATGATGCCTGGAATAGATGGTTTTGAAGTGCTCGAAAACATAAGACGAATTTCAAATGTTCCAGTGATCATGTTGACGGCTAGGCTGGATGAAAGCGATAAAATCAGAGGTTTTGATCTTGGTGCGGACGATTATGTCATAAAGCCTTTCAGTGCGAGAGAATTGATGCGTAGAATTCATGCCGTATTAAAACGTGCTAATCCTACAACTGGAGAACCACAATTGCTCGTTTATAAGAACATCAGGCTGGATCTAAAGGCAATGAAGGCATATAAAGACAGTGAGGCTATAGATCTGACCACGGCTGAGTACAAGCTTCTATTAACCTTTCTCAAACATATCGGACAAGTGCTCACACGTGAGCAAATCATTGAGCAGGCATATGGCGAAGCCTATGAAGGCTATGACAGAAGTGTGGACAGTTATATCAAGAGATTGAGGCAAAAGATTGAAAATGATCCTAAGAATCCCGACTTGTTGGTCACCAAGTACGGAGCGGGATATAGATTTGGTGGTGAGAGCGAATGACAATAAGAAGACAATGGCTACTCGTGTTGGTTCTCATGGCTGTTTTGGCAGTGATGATCAATACAGTGATACTTGGAACGCTTACAGACCAATCATTTACAAGTTATCTCACAGAGAGTTACAATACTCATCTTGAGCAAATTGAATCCGATTCAAGGAAAGCACTTGGTAGCGACAATTATTCCGTCAGACAACTTAGGCTGGATTTTGAGACGCATTTGCAGGAACCGATCACGACAATTCAATTGTTTGACTCGAAAGGGAACCTCCTTGTCAGCGTCATGGACGTAAACAACGATCAAATGCTTCCTTCAAATCGGATGATGGGAAGTAGGATGATGGACTACATGATGGGTAGTGATGGCGAAGAAACAGATATCATTAAAATTGAAGATGAGGGTCAAACAGTGGGGTATCTCGAAGTGGTCAGATATTCATCACTTGAGAATACTGTAACAGGAAGGCTGTTTAAGTTGAATCTATGGCGCAATAGTCTTATCGCAATAGGTGTGGTAGTTGCACTTGCAATACTTTTAGGGCTGTTAGTCAGCAAAAAAACTTCAAAAGCTCTGATCCATACCGCAAGTCAGGCTCAGAATATCGATCTGAATGAAACTGTCGATGTGAAGATCTCCAAAATTGCTGAAATAAGAACCATCCAAGAAAGACTTTTAGAACTTGAAAGACGACTGAAACTTAAGCAACTTGGAAGAAAACAGGTCATGGATGAAATTGTGCATCAAGTAAGAACCCCGATGACCATACTAAAGAACCACATTGAAGGATTTGAGGATGGAATCGTTGAAAAGACACATGACAATTATGAAATTTGTCACAACCAAATCGATCATATTACGTCCATCCTTTCTGATATGAACAATATGCTCGAAATGGGTGGTAGAGATCTGGTCGTCAATCTTGAAACGACTGATTTATCACATATACTGGATAAAGTAATCAAAGGAATTGGTCTGCAGTTCAAGAACAAGAATATAGCAATTGATGTTAAGGGCAGCGGGAAACTCATGGTCACAACAGATGAATTGTTGATGAGCCAGGTAATGTACAATCTGCTCACAAATGCCTACAAATTCACTGAATCAGGCGGTGCAGTCATGCTTGAATATTCAGCGATTGGTGATGAGGCATTGATTAGAATCTCAGACACGGGATGTGGTATTTCAGAAAGGGATCTTCACAAATTGTTTGAAGCATACTATAGAGGTGATAATGCCCACAATTCCAGTGGTCAGGGACTTGGATTATATGTGGTCAAGGAGAATTTGGCTAGACTCGGTGCGGAAATTGAGGTTCAATCCTCGGTGGGTGAAGGAACGATTTTCACAATAAAACACCCTTTGAATCGACATGTGGTATAATAAGACCAGTGTCTATATTCAAAGGGTGATGGAATCAAATTGGATTCATACATGAAACAATCGGAGCAAGCGCTCTTTGATATAAGCGGGCATTTTATAATATAGTCCTGCGACTATGCCTGAAAAAGCCAATAGAGCGATCGTCGAAATGATCGACCAACTCATATAAAAACGATGTCTGATGTTAAACGCGATAACAAGTTCGATTACCGGTAATATCATGGCGAGTGCAATACAAAAGTAAACTGGTATGAAAATAAAGTGATTCGTATACGCACTCTTCGAATATCGTTTGGACACAAAGAAAGCGACTAAAGTGGAATAAAAAATCATTGGAAGGGCGTAATATACCGACCAAAGCAATTTGCCATCGATACCATCCAGTACTAAGCACATGACGAGAGCTGTTATACCCAGACCGACAATGATCCGTTCAATTTTTTTAATGTATCCAAGCAATAAGAACAGGATAATGACAGATGTAATCAAACACACCATTATATATTTGAACAAATCGGTTGAAGAATTTGTGATGAAATTCAAAGTTAGTGCTATGAGTGCTCCTGCTAGGACGATCATGGAATAGGTGTACAGTATTTTATTTCTAGTGACATAACTTTGGCGTTCATAGGCGTTTATGGCGTCGGGAAAAGCCTGGTTTTGTGTATCGGATTTGACCAAATCCTCTGGAACCTTATAATTACAAAGTGGACATTCCGTTGCGATTTCTTCGAGCTCCACCCCGCATTGACTGCAGTAAGCCATAGTGACCTCCTTACTTAGAATAGTTGGTTTCTATTTTAATTTTCAGACCTTCTTTTCTGAGTTTTTCAAAAAATTTCTTCTCTATGATGTGATTGTCTGTGAGACTACCGAATGTGATGGTGGTCAGGTTGCCATAATTGGCCACAACTCCCTTGATGATGTTGCCTTCGCTTGGCGGTGGTAGTACAGCGAGGCGCTCGATAATCTCTCCATAGGGTTCAGTGATTTTAATAGGTCCAAGATTGGAGATGCTACTCGAATAACTGCTCTCACCATAGTAATTGTAGACGATTGGAATAATCAAGTTTTTAAGTACCAATGGAATCAGTCTGATATGCCAGAACATCTCATTTCGAATGTTTCTGGCGATATAACGCTTAAGAAATTTCTCGTTCAAGCAAATCGCAAAGTAATGATCCAGATAACCAAGCAATTCTTCTCGCGAATAATGACCAAGTCGTAGATCAATACCTGGTGTTA
>JAGXHV010000030.1 GCA_024636005.1 Bacillota bacterium | reverse complement strand
TTTGTAACATCACACATAACAGTGATTGGTGTTTTTAAGACAAGCGGATTTAACGATGTACAGTCCATTCGAGTAATTCGATTTAAGATTTGACCACCTTCATCCAGTATTTCACCAAATTCATCGAAAAATTTAACACCCAATGCCATTAACATGCCCGTTCCACCATCATTTGTGGCACTACCACCTATACCAACAATCAGTTCTTCTACATCATGTTCCAGAGCTTTTAAAATCAACTCTCCAACGCCATATGTTGAAGTCAAAAGTGGATTTCTTTCACTCATACTAATTTTAGTGATCCCTGAAGCTTCTGCCATTTCAATGATTGCAGTCTTGCCACATATTCCATAATTCGCAGTTGTTCTTCGCTTTAGTGGATCGTGAACTTCACAACTGAATCGGTCACCCTTTAGTGCATGTACTAAAGCATCAACAGTACCTTCACCACCATCAGCAATTGGTATTTCTATAAATTCGATGGCGTCAAAGTGTTTCATAAAACCTTCGCGAATATGCTTGATCACTTCTATTGACGTGAATGTGCCTTTAAACGAATCTGGTATGACAATGATTTGCATAATCGCCTCCATCACTATTCAATTAATTTTATTCTGACCAATTGTCTTTCCACTCACTAAGAGTGTCTTCAATTATATTAATGATGCTATCCTTATCTTTCTTCTCAAGCGCATTAACAATGCGTTCATGGTTTTTAATACTTCTTTCAATTCCATTTTTTTGACTGATTGACTTTCCCACATATTCCGGAATAAACTGCATAATGGTCATTCCCATTCGTTGAATAAGTGGATTCGCTGTCATTTCAAGCAAGGTTTGATGAAATAGTAAATCTTGCTGAGTATAATATTCTACATCATCTTTCTTGTGGGTTTCCCACATAAATCGTGTATTCTGAAGCAAGCTCTTTAACACTGCAAGCTGTTCTGTTGTGATCTTATCAATTGCCGAAAAGATAATCATACTTTCAAACATTACTCTAAACTCATATATATCACTCGCAGATTTGGGTTCAATAATCAATGAAAAAATCATAGGATCAAAGAAACTTGGACTAACCTTAGATGCAATAAAAGTACCTTTGCCTCTATGGATTTCTAAAACGCCAACGGCGCTTAAAATTTTAATTGCTTCTCTAATAGAATTGCGACCGACCCCTAGCTTCTCTGCTAGTTCTGTTTCTGTCGGAATTTTATCACCAGCAGTATATTCTTTTTTAATAATCAATGAGGAAATCTGGTTAACAACATTTCCTACGACGGATTGAGTATCAATCTTATCAAATTGTAACGGTGCCATGGACTTCGCCTCTCTATCTTCAATATTTCGTTCAATCTTAATTATACTTTACTTTTTGATTGTTTTCTATTGTCAAATAATTGTTTTGCAATAGTGAACACGATTAATACTAAGAATAGTAGTGCAATCGGTCTAGTAAAAAAAGATGAGAAACTTCCGTTGTGAGCAATTAATGATCTTCTAAATGAATCATCAATCATGCCACCGAGGATTAGTCCAAGTACAATTGGTGCAGGTGAATATGCCATTTTTGACAAGAAGAATCCTAGTACACCAAATATGAAAACCATGGTTAAATCGAACATTGAAAGTCCAATCGCATAAGCACCGATAACAGATAAAGCTGCAACTATTGGCATTAAATAAATCTTAGGAACTTTCAAAATTTTTGACATCGGTTTTGCCAAGATAACTCCCACTATCCAAAGTGCAAAAACAGCAAGTAAAATTAAAGCTGCGATTTGACTGATAAAACCAGGCGACTCAATATTGATCATAGGTCCCGGCCTGATACCGTGTAATGTCAATGCACCAAGCAATACTGCAGCAGGTGGACTGCCTGGAACGCCTAAAGTCAATAGCGGAATCGTCGCACCACCAATGGCTGCATTATTTCCGACTTCTGGAGCAATAGCACCTTCATATGAGCCTTTGCCAAATTTCTCAGGTTCCTTACTTGTTTTTTTAGCAGTGTCATAAGCAACCCAAGCGGCTACGTCCTCTCCTACACCGGGAAGAGCACCAAGACCTATTCCAATTAATGCCGACTGAACTATCAATCTGAACTTTTTCATTACTGTAGTGAAAACATTTATTTTTTCATTTGATGTGTCTTTTGCTTCTGTTACCTCTAGAGGATCATTATTCGTAAATGCTTTAATCACTTCTGGGATTGCATAAAATCCTATCATTGCTGGAATTACAGATATTCCTGAAAGTAAATTGGGATTTCCAAAAGTGAATCTCGAAACACCCTCTATACTATCAATTTTAATAAAGGCCAAAGATAAACCAATAAGACCACCAATCCACCCCTTGATGCTTAAATCCTCTGCAGCGATTGATCCACAAATCAGAACACCAAATAACGCTAGAACAAAGAACTCAGTAGATTGAAATTGCAATGCTATATTTGTAAGTGGTGGCGCTAAAAGTGCAAGAGCCAAAACACCTATTAACGTACCGATTATTGATGCAAATCTAGTTACTTTGATTGCAGTTTCAGCTTTGCCTTGCAGAGCGAGTTGATGACCATCAAGTGCTGTCGCCGCGGCAGACGCAGTGCCAGGAATATTAAGCAAGATTGCAGATATACTCCCACCGTAGATACCGCCAACATATACTCCCATCAGAATTGTAAAAGTATATTCCAGTGGAACATTATACGTAAGACCTGTCAATAATGCAATCCCCATTGTAGCTGTTAGGCCAGGCAATGCGCCAATGATTACCCCCAAGGCAGTTGATGCCAACATCAGCAAGATCACATTAATACTCAACAAATCAATAAATGCATTAATAAAATTGACCAAATTTTCCATGATTTGCCCCTTTCTATGGTAATGGTATCATTGCTAACTGACCAAATCCGTATGTTAACATAACTGTCGCAATCACACTGATAATAATCGTCTTAACAATACTTTTTACATCTTTTTTATTAAAAATAAACATGAATCCTGATAAAAAAATGAAAGTTGAATATTCATACTTAAGCCATTTTATTGGTAATAAGCCAAAAATATATACCGCAATCAGACCGATTATGGTAGACGCAATCTTAAATTCTGAAGATAATATGAAATTCTTTGTGTTTTCAAGGGTAATAAATTTAAAATTTGCACCATCTCTTTTAGCTGTTCTATAAAGTGAAATTGCACATAAAAAAAGAAATACAGATACGATCACAGGAAACAGTCCTGCAGATTGATACCAATCTCTGTTTTTTTCAAGTGTTCTTAAAACAAGCCTAATAGACATAGCAAACATTCCTATTGAACCAATCATCAATATGATACTTGTTATCAAATCAGCACGTCTCATAAACTTCTTTTCCATAGATATTCTCCCTGTGACATGTATTAAGATTTATTATAAGGGGGAACAAGAAGAAACAGTATCGTTTCTTCTTGTTCCCGGAGGATTAGCGATTTATGGTTTAGGAATCCCAAAATCTTCTGGACTATATTCTGTTAAGCCCATATCTTGAAGAATCCAACTCATAGTACTTTGTGATTTTGCTGCAATACTTTTTGCTTCTTCACCAGTAAGATTGTAGATGACGGCATATTGGCTTGATGCAAACTCTTTAATTTCTTGACTTGCCATGGCGACATCAAAAGCTTCCTTGAATTTTGCAATTATAGCTGGATCAGTATCTGAAGGTAGCATAAAACCAATCCACTGATTCAATGGCAGATACTTTTCAAGTGAAGGTACAGTGCCTAAAACGCTTGGAATCACACCAAAGCCTTCCATGTCGTAATCTGTTGGTTGAATTGCAACCAGTGGAATTAAATCACCTGATTTAATAAAGTCAGCAACTTCACCCGCAGACGCTGCAACTAGGGCAGTTTCTCCAGAAACACATGCTGTAATCGCTGGTCTTGAACCATCATAAGTTACATTGCCAAGAGGCACATCGCCATAGGCGTCAAATAAATTGGCAAGTATAAACCATAGTCCACCTGCTGTTGATGCAACTTTTAATTCTGTTGGCTTAGCATTAGCCATTTCGATCAAGTCATCCATATTTTCGATTCCAGCATTCTTATTTGCAAGCAATAAACCTGGTGATCCGCCTGCGATAAAATATTCGAAATCTTTGGTAGTTTGCTCCATTCCTGTCATAACCGGAACGAGTAATGGTGTTTCTGATGTTCCAAGCATTGTATAGCCATCATGCTCAGCTTCCCAAACATATGCTTGACCAGTACCACCTGGACCACCACCTGTCATATTGTTCACTAAAATTTTAACCCCTAATGGTCCTTCCATAGCTGCTGATAAAGCTCGATTCCAAGAATCGGTTCCACCACCTGCACCAAAAGGTACAATGTTGTTGATTGGTCTTTCAGGAAAAGTTGTACTCACTTCTACAACTTCTGTTGTTGGTGCTGCTTCTTCAGTTGGTTGTTCTGTTGAAACGACTGCTGGAGCTTCTTCTTTTGCACATCCTACAACTGCAAATGACATCATCATTAACATTGCGAATATGAGCATCATAGAAACAAACTTTTTCATAATCTTTACCCCTCCAAAAATTATTATTCGTTGCGGACAAACCACATCTATAAACTCATGTTCAATTAAAGCATTATCCCTTTAATTGTAACACATGTTTAACTTCTTCGAATCCAGATTTTCCAATCTTAAATACTGGAATACCCGGATCATCATGTTCAACTCTACTCATTGAAATCTGAGCGAAGGTGACCACATCCACTTCTTTAGCCAACTCTTTAAGTGCTTCACTCACAAGTTGATCATGTTTTGCTCTATCTCCATTGCATAAAATATCAAATGCCCCATCAACAACTTTGATGACAGTCTCTATAGTCTTTCCTTGTGCTTCAGCTTCTTCTTCCAGAAGCCTTAAAGTTGCTATCGGACTTGTCGGTAAAGTCGCTAAAATTCCAATTTTTCTACCTTCTTTCACAGCTAATTTTGCAACGGGCTCATCAATATTGAAAATTGGAATATTAACAAATTTACGTGCATATTTTGCTGCTTCATTAACAGAAGTACAAGTGACCATTACGCAGTCTGCACCATTTGATTCAGCAGCTTGTGCATAACTTAAAATACGTCTTGCAACCTTTTCGTTCAATTTTCCTTCTTTTAAAGTATCAGGCAATAAACTGTCATCAGCGATGTTAAAGATCTCAATATCTGGATTCGCTTCTAAAAAAGGTACTGCAAATGGTGTGTAAATCATTTCCATAAACTGATTGATTGTGTGAATTAAATATACTTTTTTCATTTTAGTCATGCCTCCTAGTTTCTTTTTACAAGTTCTTTTGCCATTCTAACAATCGCGCTATAGTCCATATCAAATTTCTTTAACAAGTCATGGTAAGGACCACTTTCTCCAAACCGATCGTTGAGGCCAATTTTTCTCATAATACCTTCAGGTTGTTCTGAGACAATATCCGCTACAGCACTCCCGAGTCCGTTGATCACATTGTGATCCTCTACAGTAATAATTCTCTTTGTCTTTGCTAAAGTTTTTATAACCAATTCTGAATCCAATGGTTTAATAGTATGCATATCAATCAATTCTACCGAAATGCCTTCATTCTCAAGCAATGCTACTGCTTTCAATGCTTCATGAACCATATCGCCATTTGCTATAATTGAAATATCAGTTCCCTCTTGTAGAACTTTGCCTTTTCCTATTTCAAACTTTTCAGAACTCGAATAATAAAACGGCATTGCATCTCTCGTAAATCTCATATAGACTGGTCCATCCATATTGATAGCTTCTTTGATCAACGCTCTACATGATTCATAGTCAGCTGGCATGATTACAGTCATATTCGGTATGGTTCGATAAATTCCAAAATCTTCAATAGCTTGATGAGTTGGTCCATCACTTGCCGGAGTCAATCCTCCATGACTGCAAAATACTTTTACATTAAGTTCTGCATAACAAACCGACGTTCTAATTTGCTCTAGCATTCTCATACTTCCAAACACCGCATATGTGCTTACGATTGGAATTTTTCCAAGTGTTGCAAGCCCTGCGGCGACTCCAGCAGCGTTTTGTTCTGCAATTCCGACATTGATATGTCTTTCTGGATACTTTTGCATAAATCCAACCGTTTTCATTGATTTTCCAATATCGCAGTCTATAACAAAAACTTTTTCGTTTTCAGCAGCAATGTCAATAATGACATCTCCAAAAGCTTGTCTTGTTGATTCTCCACTCATGTTATAAACCACCTTTCAATTCATCTATCGCCATTTGATATTCTTCGTTGTTTGGAGCAACACCATGCCACGCCGGAACGTTTGCCATAAATGATACTCCTTTTCCTTTAATCGTATTGGCAATAATACAAATAGGTTGTCCTTTAACCTGCTTCATTTCATCAAAGGCCCTCAAAATGTCAGCCATATTGTGTCCATCACAGTTAATTACATGCCATCCAAATGCTTTCCATTTTCCCTCAATATCTCCAAGTGGCATAATATCTTTCGTAAAACCGTCATTTTGGATGCCATTATTATCAACGATTGCTATCAAATTATCGAGTTTGTATTTTGCACTTGTTTCAGCGGCTTCCCACACTTGACCCTCTTGTAATTCGCCATCTCCTAGTGCTACAAATACTCTAGCTGGATTATTGTCGTATTTAAGCCCTATCGCCATGCCAACACCGCATGATAGACCTTGACCTAATGAACCAGATGTCATATCCACTCCAGGTACTTTGTTCATATCAGGATGACCTTGCAATATTGAACCCATTTCTCTTAATGTAAAAATTGTTTCATATTCAAAGTATTCTTTTAATGCAAGTACAGAATAAAGGACCGGGCATGCATGTCCTTTTGAAAGTATAAAACGATCTCTTTCTATCATTTTTGGGTCTTTGGGATTAATATTCATTTCATCAAAATATAGTGCAGTCACATAATCGGCTGCTGAAAGCGAACCACCAGGATGTCCCGATCCTGCTTTGTGAATCATGGTCAAAATTGTTTTACGAAGTTCAATGGATTTTTCCTCCAAGTTCCTCACTCTATTTTCCATAAGTTATTCTCCTTTGAAATTTCATCCAACGTACTACGTCCTACGTAGGATGTCCTATGTATAAATTATGGACTTTCGGTAACAATTTGTCAACCACCTCCAACAAATGTATATTGTATACTTTTTGAACAAAATAAAAACTCCCTTTTCAGAGAGTTTATTTCAAACTAAATCAATGGTAAAACGAATCCTAGTAAAGGGACAATCCATAACAAACTTAAGGTTGTCATCAACCAGGTGGTATTCGCAAGATCTATATCCAAATTATACAAAGCCGGTGGTACCAGTGACAGAAATCCCGATGGCATGCTCGATAGTATTAAAATCACTTTAAGAGCTAGACCATCGTTATAGTGGTGCATTCCCAACATAAATGCAGCACTTGTAACTATAATTGGTGCAATCAATCCTTTAACAAATACCACAACTAAACTCAAAGAAAGATTCTTTTTTATACTCGAAAATTTAAAATTCATACCAATGCTCATCAATAATAGAAGCGTTGAAATTGGAATGATGAATTGATTTAAACTGCTATAAAAGAATGGTCTATCTAACCCACTTGCACTTAGAGATAAACCTGTTGCAACACTTAATAACGCTACTACGATGAAAATATCACCAAATACTCGCTTTATGACATTTTCATTTTTAGTGCGATCGTCACCATATGATTTGGCAATAGGAAAACCAACACCATAATAAATAAGCTCTTCAAAAAGTTTATACAAAGGTACTAAGGCATAGCCGATTTCTCCTAAGTATATAAAACAGATCAATCCACCGATATTTCCAATATTAGTAAAAGCGCCTGAAATCACTAGTGATCCAGCTGATTTTCTAGGTACTTTCTTAATCTTTGTAAATATGTAAACCAATATACCACCTAATGCAATCGCGCTCATTCCAAAAAATGGCATGGCAACAAGTTCAATCGCATTTAAATTCACTTGCCAAAGTGCACCTATTAGTGCAATTGGATTAAGGACAAGAAGAGCAATTTTCTGAAAAGTTCGAATAAGTTTCTTCTTGTTTAAATTATTTTTGATTATAGGTTTATCAAATATAAAAATCTGTATTAAATAACCAACTATAAGTCCAACGAAAATTATAACTATTGAAAATAAAAATTTGTCCATTTGATTATTCCTCCTACAAGATGATAACATGTAGAATTTGTTCTGTATATATATCCTTTCGAAATCAAATGGACTTTCACTCTACTCTTCATTTTCAAGATCTTCAATCAATGCCTTCATTTCATCAATTTCCCTGCGTTGTGCTGCAATAATCTCGTCTGCAAGTTCTTGAACACGAGGATCTGAGAAGTTGGCTCGTTCACTTGTCAAGATTGCAATGGAATGATGTGGAATCATCGCTTTCATATATGAAACATCTTCAACTGTTGTTTGACTACGGACCAGATAAAGTGAACTACTGAAAACAATTATACTTCCTACTAAAATACCAATATTCAAACGGCGGTTTTTTAGCATATGAAGCATATATCCCAACATGACAACTGCCATTGTAGCTCCCATCATTAGAGTCATATAGAATCTTGTTTCACTAAAGAACACGTGATCTAAACTATATGTGTTTAAATACATAAAAACAAACATCACAACCGTGGATGTAAGAATCATCGCTGCAAATTTTTTGTAGATTTTCATAATAAAATTTCCTCCTTGTTAATTCAACTTTAATACTTATATACCCTTTATTTATCGAAAATACTCACAAGCATTGCGACGTCAATGTGTCTAACAAAAAAAAATGCAACCATTCCTATTGATTTCGATCAAATTATATGACCAGAAATTTTAGTGGTTGCATTTGTTTTTCTCTATTCTTCAACAATATTCATCACAAAACCAATTGCGCTCCTCCACGCCCCCGCTTCTTAACTTCATACATAGCTGAATCTGCACTTATCAATAATTCGCTTGATGTTTTGACATTGGTGTTTACTTCAGCAACACCAATACTTATAGAAGGTTTCCA
>JAGXHV010000029.1 GCA_024636005.1 Bacillota bacterium | reverse complement strand
GTACAAAGAAGGGAGACTATATGGATTTAAAAATATCTCCATTTCAAATGCAAGGCCTGACCAGTATCAAGCAAGCACTGGGGATGGCAAATTTGCAAAAAGCGATGTCGCAAGACGCTCAGTCCATGGATGCGCTCGTAAAAATGATGGAACAATCTGTAACACCACATAAAGGTCAGAATGTTGACATCAAATTGTAGTATAATAGAGTTGAGCCTATAAATTGGCTCAACTTTTTATGTTTCGGGAGGATTTATGAAAAGAAGTGATCTAATACTTGAAATGAACACTTTGCTGGAACAAAAGGTTCAGTTGATGGAGCAGTTGGTCGTATTGCTTGAAAACCTCGATGAGAGTGTATCGGCCACATTTGTCAGACCAAGTCTGGAAGCGATTGATGGACTTCAAAAGCAACTCTTTAGTAAAGATGTCCTCTTCTTATCTCTCCTTCAGAAATTTTTAAGCGAGAACGAAGTGAAATCATTAGGTGAACTGCCGGTAGAGGATCTTGCTCCACTCAAAAAAGCACAGTCGAGCATCGTCGTCGTAGATGAGCTACAATCGAAAGTGAATGCTGAAATGGCACATTTCCTTTTAATAAAAGACAAGCTCAAAGGGGAGCAGATCAAAGAGAAAACGTTGTCAGATATTCACAAAGCTTACGGTAAAAATAATCTTAAATAATCCAAATTTAATAGCTTATGCCCAACATGGCTGGGTATATACTTATTATCAAAGAATAAAGGGGTTGAGTTTATGAAAGTAATCGTGACTGGTAGAAACCTGGTAATAACCGACGCAATTAAAGAGCAAGTCGAGAAAAAACTCAGTAAATTTGATAAGTATTTTAAGAGTGACGTCGAGGCACATGCTACATTCAGTACTCAAAAAAATGATCATATAGTAGAGATTACCATTCCACTTAAAAATGATGCAACATTTAGAGCTGAAAGCCGTGCTGACGACATGTATGCAGCAATTGATGATTCAATGGATAAAATTTCGAGACAAATGAAGAAACATAAAACTAAGATTGAAAGAAGATTCCATGATCAAGAGTCTATCCGTTTTGATGCGATTCCAGAAGCAACTGAAAATTATGTTGAGTCCAGTATCGTAAAAACCAAAAGATTCGGAATCAAACCAATGATGCCTGAGGAGGCAGTTTTACAAATGGAACTCATTGGACATGATTTCTTTGTATTCCTAAATGGGGAAACAGATGACATCAATGTTGTTTACAAAAGAAAAGATGGCGATTTTGGACTGATTGAGCCATATTTATAATTGAATAGAATGAAATGAAGCGGGGAGTGAATTCCCCGCTTTTTATTATGTAAATGGGGACAGGTCAAAAGAGGTACTTCCAAAAATGGAAGTACCTCTTTTGACCTGTCCCCATTTGATTTTACTTTACATAAATAATGCATTACATTTCTCAGTCAATAATTTGAAATCAATAGGTTTGGTAATGTAATCGTCCATTCCGGATTCCAGGCATTTTTCCCGATCGCCTTTCATGGCATATGCTGTCATCGCGATGATTTTAGTTCTGCTTTTGGAAGCGTCCTCCAATTGCCTGATCTTTCGTGTGGTTTCGTAGCCATCAATTTCAGGCATCTGGCAATCCATAAGAATGAGATCATATTCTTTTTTTAGAAATTTTTCTAGTCCTTCTCGGCCATTGGAAGCGATGTCGCTGGCATAATTGTGTTTGCTGAGCCATATGCTGATTATTTTTTGGTTCACTGGATCATCTTCGATTATAAGAATATTAGGATTTCGACTCATTGTTTTGCTTTTTATAACCAATGGTTTTACTGTCAAATCGTCTGATGTTGAGAGTTTGTTTCCCATGAGCTTAATCCTTTCTGAGAATAAGTATTTGATCTATTAATTAATTATTGCACATTCTAGGTCTAAAGTCCCTAATTTTCCTAAAAAAGAGTTGACATAATGTCAGAAAAGTTTATTATAGAATTACAACGTTAGGTGAGTGAGTAGTTACTCACCTTCTGCGAAAGGAGATTCCAAATGAAAGATTTGATTCATAGACGAGAGAAAATTATATTTACGGCCATAGAGGTCATTAACGAAATGGGTGTCCAGAGCCTATCAACAAAAATGATCGCCCAAAAACAAGACATTGCCGAGAGTACAATTTTCAAACACTTTGAAAACAAATTGACTTTGCTCATAGCGGTTTTGGATTTTTATGCCCAGTACGATGATGATATCATCAAGTCTATTGAAATGAAAAAGTTGGAAGGGCTTGAAGCCATCAATTTTTTCATGGAATCCTTCATAAAATATTATGAGAATTATCCTGAAATCACAGCAATCACACAAGGACTTGACGATATGAGGTTTACCGAGAATTTATCGGAAAAGGTCATTGAAATTTCAAATAAACGTTACTATTGCATGGTGAATTTGGTGGAGCAAGCTCAGAAGAATGGAGAATTAAGCCAATCTTTTTCATCTGAGTCCTATGCAGATCTCATTATGGGGGGAGTCAATGGCATCATCAGAAGATGGCGAATGGAATCCTATGCGTTTTCACTCCTTGAAAGGTTTAGACGGGGATTGGCAATAGTGATAGGGGAAGAAAAGGAAAAATTGGACTAGGAGGTGAGAAAATGGCGACAAAGTTCGAAAATGAACCCATGTTGGAGATCTATATATTTGAGACCACACAAATTTTAGATCAACTTGAACAGGTTGTACTCAGCAGTGAAAAAAGTGGAAGCTTTAGTGAAGACTCCGTCAATGAGATTTTTAGGTTCATGCATACAATCAAAGGTTCTTCTGCTATGATGCTCTTCAACAACATTACAAACATATCGCATCAAATGGAAGAGGTCTTCTATTTTATCCGTGAGAAGAAACGAGCGACTGTCAACCATTCGAGTCTCTCCGATCTGGTTCTGAGCGCAGTGGACTTTATAAAAGTTGAAGTGAATAAAATTAAGAATTTTGATTTTCCGGATGGAAATCCTGACGCAATCATCGAACTCTTCAAAGACTATTTGATTTACATCAAGGAAATCAATGAAGTCAGTGGGGAGATCAAAAAACCGGAGAGCACCAAAAAACAGCAATACTATATTCCCCAAGAAAAAAAACACAGAGATAAAAACTCAAATTTATTTAAGGCAATCCTCCATTTTGATCCGGGTTGTGAAATGGAGAACATACGTGCTTACACTGTGATTTTCGGCTTGACGGAATTTATGGATGAGATCACATATGAGCCACCTGATATTGCAGAAAATGAGCAAACTTCCGATTGGATCAGGGAGAACGGTTTTCACATTTATATGAAAACGGGTTCGACTTATGAAGAAATTGATGAACTCCTCAACAAAACTGTTTTTCTAAATAAACTGGAACTGAAAGTAGCTGAGGAATCCGATTTTGAGCAATCTGCAAGAGCGATTGAACCCTCCATAAACCTGGACGGGCCAGTGATCAAATCACCACTTAACGAGATAGAGACCAAAGAACAAGTGTCAAGCGCTCCGCAATCCATGATCAGTGTTCATGTGGACAAATTGGATGGTCTCATGAATATGGTTGGTGAACTGGTCATTTCAGAGGCCATGGTAACCCAGAACCCCATAGTCGCCTCTATTGAATCGGAATCATTTCTTAAAGCTTCCAGATTGTTGCATAAAATTACAGGTGAACTTCAGGATATGGTGATGTCCATACGCATGGTGCCACTATCCACAACTTTCATCAAGATGCATCGAATTGTACGGGATATGTCCAAGAAGCTTCAAAAAAATGTCGTTCTGGAGCTGAGTGGTGAAGAAACAGAAGTTGACAAAAATATTATCGAGCATATTTCAGACCCCCTTATGCATCTCATCAGAAATGCACTTGATCATGGGATTGAAAATGAAAATGAAAGACTCAACAGTGGCAAGGAACTTACAGGAAAAATCAGTTTAAGCGCCAAGAATGCAGGAAGTGACGTCTTGATCATTATAAAAGATGATGGCAAAGGGCTGAGCAAAGCAAACATTCTCAAAAAAGCTAGAGAGAATGGGTTGTTGTTCAAACCTGAAGAAGACATGTCGGAACGTGAAATCTTCAATTTGATTCTCGTACCAGGATTCTCCACAAAAGCGGATGTAACAGAATTTTCGGGTCGAGGCGTCGGAATGGACGTTGTGGCAAAAAATCTGGAAGCCGTAGGTGGAGTAGTCATAGTGGAGAGTGAAGAAGGAGTGGGGACGACCATTACCCTGAAAATTCCTTTGACACTAGCCATCATTGAAGGCATGAACATCAAGGTGGGGCAATCCAGATACACTATTCCAATCACGACTATAAAAGAATCATTCAGACCTAGCGGGAAAGATTGCATCATGGATCCGGACAACAATGAGATGGTGATGGTGAGAGGTAACTGTTACCCAATTATGAGACTTCATGAACGCTATGATGTCAAAGGTGCAGTCACTGGTTTTGATGAAGGCATTATGATCATGGTCGAGCAAGACGAGAAGGTCATCTGTCTCTTTGCGGATGAACTATTGGGTCAGCAGCAAGTCGTCGTGAAATCTTTACCTCAATACATTCACAATTTTAAAAAGATAGTTGGTATTGCGGGATGTACACTACTTGGAGATGGCAATATCAGCTTGATCCTTGATATAAGCAGTTTGGCAGGTTTGAGAATCAGATAAAGGTGAAGGGAGCAAAAGATGGCAAAAAATATTGAAGAAGAGTTCATCGAAGAGGATACGCAAAAGGGAAAATATTTGACATTTGTGCTTGGCAACGAATCCTATGGAATAGGGATCGAGTATGTGACGGAAATCATTGGAATACTTCCGATTACAGAAGTGCCGGAACTCCCGGTATTCATTAGGGGTATTGTAAATCTCAGAGGAAGAATCATTCCGGTCATGGACATGCGCCTGAGATTCAAAAAAGATTTTGTGAACTATAACGAACGCACATGCATCATAGTAGTCGATATCAGGGAAAATTCAGTGGGGTTGATCGTGGATCAGGTCTCAGAGGTCACCAATATCGTAGACGAGGATATTGTGGATCAACCGATGCTGAGTTCAGGTGTGACCAACCAATACATCAAAAGTATTGGAAAAGTAGGTACTGATGTTAAATTGTTACTGGATTGCGACAAATTGTTGACTCATCATGAATACGATATGATAACAAAAGTTGGAGAATAGGGGAGGGTACTTTTATGAAATGGTATTTGAATATGAAAATAGGAACAAAAATGATTCTCGGATATTTAATAGTTGCTTTGCTTGCAGCAGCAATTGGGGTTCTTGGCATCGTGAACATAAAGACTGTTGATGCTGCGGATACTTTCCTTTATGAGAAAATGACAGTCCCTTTGGGAGAAATGGTACTTATTGCTGAATCTTTCCAGAGAATGCGTGGTAATGTCAAAGACGTCCTTTTATCAGACTCTGCTGAAGTCGTTGCAGAGTATGAGGCCAGAATAATTGAGAGGAACAAAGAGTTTTCAACCAATCTGGATAGCTTTGAAACAACTCTTTTTACAGATGAAGCCAAAACACTAGTAGCCAATATCAAAGTCAATAAAGTCAAGTACGATGCAGTGGTTTCAAGAATAATCGATTTTGTTGAGAGAGACCAAATTGAATCTGCACATGGATTGATGACAGGTGAAGCCGATGCTTTGAGGACTCTAATTGAGGCCGACTATAGACGGATCATGGCAGTCAAAGTAGAAGAAGCGACTAAGACAGCTGCTGACAATACTCGACTTGCCAACACATCTACGACAACATCAATAATTATATTAGTCATTGTGATGATTGTTTCACTTTTGCTTGGATATTTCATCTCCTCTTCTATCAGAAAACCAATCAAGAAGATGGTGGATGCCTCAAAAGAGATGGCAGATGGAAACCTTGACGTTCATATCGATGTGAACAGCAAAGATGAAGTGGGCCAACTTGCAGAAGCTTTCAGTAGAATGGCCAACAATATAAACGAAGTCATGACCAACATCAATGCCGCCTCGGAGCAAGTCGCTTCAGGATCGAGACAGGTATCGGACACAAGTATGGCTCTGTCACAAGGCGCCACTGAACAGGCAAGCTCAATAGAAGAACTCACTGCATCTGTGGAAGAAATCTCTTCACAGACCAAACTGAACGCTGAAAATGCTACTCAAGCCAACAACTTGGCTGAAAGCACGAGACATAACGCAGTTCAGGGGAACGACCAAATGCAATTGATGCTCAAATCCATGGACGAAATCAACGATTCATCCAACAATATTTCCAAAATCATCAAAGTAATCGATGAAATTGCTTTCCAAACCAACATACTCGCACTGAATGCGGCTGTTGAAGCGGCAAGAGCAGGGCAACATGGCAAAGGCTTTGCAGTGGTCGCTGAAGAAGTGAGAAACCTTGCTGCAAGATCCGCAAATGCTGCCAAAGAAACTACAGCACTAATTGAAGGATCTATCAAAAAAGTTGAAGGTGGCACTAAGATTGCCAACGAAACCGCATCTGCTTTGGTGGAAATCGTTAAAAGCATTGAAAAAGTATCTAACCTTGTGGGAGATATTGCTGTGGCCTCAAATGAGCAAGCACAAGGCGTAGAACAAATCAATCAAGGCATTGGACAGATTGCTGACGTGGTTCAAACGACATCTGCAACTTCTGAAGAGACAGCTGCGGCAAGTGAAGAACTTTCAAGCCAAGCAGAAATGCTTAAAAATCAAGTTGCTAGATTCAAATTGAAGCAAAACACTCAAATGAATTATGGACAAGGTATGAATGATCTGAATCCTGAAGTGCTTAAAATGCTGGATATGATGAAAGAGAACAAGTCTTATGGTTCAGGGGATCAAAGACAAGAGAAGAAATCCTCAAAAAAAATCGTTTTAAGTGAAAATGAGTTTGGAAAATATTAATTGAAATTGGAATAAATAGGGAGGGTTTGGCCTTCCCTAGAAGGATAGTGATTTTATGATTGCCATTACAGACAAAGAATTCAAATTGCTTTCGGAGTTTATACAGAAAAATTATGGAATACACCTAAAAAAGGAAAAACAAACCTTACTGACAGGCAGGTTGCATAAAGTCATCAGTGAACTTGGACTTAAAAATTTCACAGAATACCATGAGTATCTCATAAATGATAAAACAGGTTTGGCATTGGCGGTTTTTGTGGATAAAATTACAACCAACCATACTTTTTTCATGAGAGAACCGGATCATTTCATGTACTTCAAGGATCAGGTGTTGCCTCAAATTAAGCCGAGAATCAAAGATAACGATCTCAGAGTCTGGTGTGCCGCAAGTTCAACAGGTGAGGAACCCTATACGTTGGCAATGATTCTGTCGGATTACTTTGAAAATGAAAAGATGAATTGGGACACCAAAATTCTTGCTACTGATTTATCACAGTCCGCGCTGGAGACAGCAAAAAAAGGGGTTTACTCTTCGGAACGTATTGACCCTTTGTCCAATCAGTGGAAACTCAAGTATCTGAGTAAATTGGATGCCAACAACATGGTATTCAAAGACAGCCTTAAATCGGAAGTGATTTATAGAAGACTGAATTTGATGGATGAGGTCTTTCCCTTCAAGAAGAAATTCCATGTCATATTTTGTAGAAATGTCATGATTTACTTCGATGTTCCGACGAAAGAAACTCTGGTTAATAAATTGTATGACCTATTGGAAGTAGGGGGTTATCTTTTTATTGGACATTCCGAATCCTTAAATAGAGAAACCACACGCTTCAAGTATATTAGGCCTGCAGTCTATAGAAAAATCTAAGCACTATCGGAGAACTGAACATGAAGACAATAAAAGTATTGATTTTGGATGACAGTCTGGTTTTTAGGGAATTGCTCGGGAGAGGCCTTTCCATTGACCCTGAAATAAAGGTGGTTGCAAAGTCTGAAAACCCATATGATGCGATTGATAAAATTGAGCGCTATGAACCGGATGTCATCATTTGTGATGTTGAAATGCCGAAGATGAATGGCATTGAATTCATAAAACAACTGTTGCCTCAACATGCTGTTCCAATTATTGTTGTCAGCTCGATTGGCGATGCGGTATTTGATGCCATGAATGCGGGAGCGGTTGATTTTGTAAGCAAGCCCAATATCCAATCCCCAAAAGGGGTTGAAATATTCATCCTTGACTTGATTGAAAAAATCAAGGTGGCTTCGAAAGCCAATATAACCCATAAAGTTGGAACCTATGTCAAGGAAGAGCATATTGGCGACTTTTCAAACAAGAAAAAAGTGATTGCTATTGGCGCATCAACGGGAGGCACGGAAGCGATTTACCAAATTCTCAAGACGTTACCATTTCAAGTCCCAGGAATAGTAATCGTTCAGCATATACCACCGCTCTTTTCGAAAATGTTCGCAGAAAGATTGAACGCACAGACTCATTTCAATGTTGTCGAAGGTAAAACGGGCGATTACCTCGAAAAAGGCAAAGTGATTATAGCTCCTGGAGATCAACACATGAGGATTGTTCGTGTTGGAGAAAGGTTCAAAGTGGAAGTGTTTCAAGGCGATAGGGTCAATGGCCATTGCCCGTCGGTTGATGTTTTGTTCGAGTCTGTTGCCAAGGAATGTGGTGAGCATTCGGTGGGAGTTATTTTGACGGGCATGGGCTATGATGGGGCAAAAGGACTGCTTAACATGAAGCGTAAAGGGGCGAGAACATTAGGTCAAGATGGGGCTTCAAGTGTGGTTTACGGAATGCCGAAAGCAGCTTTCGAAGTCGGAGCTGTAGAAAGACAATATCCGCTTCAACAGATCTCAAATGCAATCTGTGCGGTTTTGAGGTAGAGGATGGACTATAACATCGGTATCGGAGAATATATGATTTCAAGGCGTCGGGGTGATCGATTGATTACCCATGCGCTTGGGTCTTGCGTAGCGGTCACATTTTATTTGAAGGACAAAAATATCGGTGGAATGATTCACATTGCGCTTCCAAAAGCAAAAGAAGCCATTATTGACATAAAAAAAAGAGGTTATTATGCTGATGTAGGTTTACCACTGATGATCAATGAATTAAAATCTAAGTATGGGTGCAATTTGAATGAACTGGATATTCGTATGTTCGGTGGTGCGGATTCCATCAATCCCAAGGATCAATTTAGAATCGGAGAGAAAAATCTTTTGGTCGTGGAAGCGATTCTCAAAGATTACGCTCTGAAATTTGACAAAACTGAAACTGGCGGTGTTAAAAGCAGAACCATTGAAATGGATTTGCAAACAGGCGTCATTAAAATTCGAAAACAAAGTATTGTCATATAAAGTTTATTCACAAGGAGAAGTAAAGTGGAAAGAGAAAAAATGGTATTGGATGCCTTGGATAAGGATTGGGTAATTTCCATGCTATATGGCATAGGAGAACCCATTATTATCACTGACGATTGCGGACTGGTTGAATTTGCGAACCCAAAAGGGTGTGAATTGCTGGAAATGTCTTTGGAGCAAATAACAGGGGCATGTCTGAATGACATCATTAAAATATATTCTGAAACAGATGAAAATAGTGTTAGCATATTCAGTCCTGATAATCATTCAAAGCTTCTCAGAACACATTTGCCTCGGAATTCATATATTGTGAACAAAAGCAATGAAATGAGATTCGTTTCTGCACAAATCACTTCCATACAGTCCACCAACATTTCAAAAAGTGGTTATGCCATTGTACTTAGAGATGTCACTCAATTTGTCCAAGCTGAGAAACAGATTATCAAAGAAAAAGAGAATCTTCAAAAAATGTTTGATTTGATTCCCCTGGGGATGCTGTTTGTCGATGAAAAACTTGTGATTCAAAAGACGAACCGATATTTTTATGATGCTTTTGGAATGGGAGAGAAAAGTGTGATAGGGATGGTGTTCGGAAGCGGTATGGAATGTACCTGGAGTTTTGATTTTGGGTGCGGAAATGCACTCAATTGCATGTTTTGCAATTTCAGAAAGAATATTGCTGAAGTTATAAACGAAGGCAAGGCAGTATCTGATGTTTTGTCACAATTGACTTATATACATGAAAATAAGAAAGCAACCAAGTGGATCAATTTTGGGGTTATGCCAGTTCGTTTGAGTGATCTGTCAGGATTCATGATTACTCTTGAGGATGTCACCGGTCGTATTGAACGTGAAAAAGAACTTGAAGCTTCCAGAACGATGGAAATGCTTTATCATCAAAGTCAGAACAAATATGAATCTCTATTCAAGAATTTGGAAAATGGCATTTGCTATATCAAACTCTTGCACAATTCATTCGGTGAAATCACAGATGCTGAAGTTGTGGAATTCAATAAAGCGACATACAATTTATTCAATTTAAATTATCTTGAACCCATTCCAAATCATATTTCGGAATTGAATTTCCTCAGTGACTTGGATAAGGAAAAACTGATTGGCTTATGCAACAAAGTCATTAGGACCGAGACCAATTGTCAAATCGGAGAATATTACATTTCCAGTTTGGACAAATGGGTAGAACTATCGATTTACAGTCCTGAAGACGACTACGTTGCACTTTTGATCACAGATATCGATTTTAAGAAGAAGGCTGAAATCGAGCTTCAGCTTGAAAAGGAAAGATCTGAAGAAGCCAATCGTGCAAAGAGAGATTTTCTTGCAAATATGAGTCATGAAATACGGACACCACTTAATGGTATTGTTGGAATGATTGATTTGACGATGATGGATCCGTTGAATCACGAACAAAACGAAAATCTCAACATAGCAAAAGAATGTGTGGATTCATTGATTGGAATCATTAATGATGTTTTGGATTTCTCGAAAATTGAAGCTGGAAAATTCAGGATTGATAATAACCCATTTGATTTAATGGATCTTATGGATACAACCTATAAGCTTCATCAGCCTCACGCCGGAAAGAAGGCACTGGAATTTGTTCTGAATTACGAGTCAGTGAAAACGACACATTTCATTGGAGACAGTAACCGAATTAAGCAAGTGCTAAACAACCTAATCAACAATGCTATAAAATTCACAGATAGGGGATATGTCAAGATTGATGTTTACGAAACCAGTATTCCTGACGATTCTGATAGTGTGCTTTTGAACTTCGTAGTTTCTGATACAGGAATCGGTATTCCACTATCCAAGCAATCTCTTCTGTTTAAGAGTTTTTCTCAGATTGATGGATCTTACACCCGGCAATACGGAGGAACAGGTCTTGGACTTGTGATCTCCAAACAGTTGACGGAAATGATGGGGGGGTCCATTAATGTGTACAGTAGAGAAAATGAGGGTACCAGCTTTCATTTTTCCATCCCAATGAAAATCGGTGAGAGATACGACTTGATCAAACATGAAAATGAAGAACAAAATGAGTCTTTCGAAGGCAAAAAAGTACTTCTAGTCGAAGATGATAAAGTCAATCAGATTGTTATGACCAAGATGCTTGAAAATGCGAAGATCAAAATTCAAATTGCCGGTAACGGTTTTGAAGCCATTCGCAAATGTAATCAAGAAGTCTATGATTTGATCCTCATGGACATCCAGATGCCAATGATAGATGGGATTGAAGTCACTAGACGGATTCGTAAAAATTATAATCTCAACCAAAGGACTCCCATTATCGCTTTGACAGCCTTTGCACTACAAGGAGATGAAGAAATCTTTAGAGCGAGTGGAATGGACGATTACATCTCTAAGCCAATCGATATAATTCAATTGATGAAAAGTATTGATAAACATTTAAATAAACCTCTCATGTTTGATGCGGATCATCAGCATATCAATTTGCAAACGATCGTTGACGAGAAAGCAAAAAATACAATTGTGATGAATAATGAAAATCTAATAGAATTGACAATCACTATTGAGAGAATCCGGCAGGCAATGTCACAGGATAATTTCACTCTAGTGGAAGTAATGGCGCATCAGCTTAAAAAGAAATTTGAAGAACTCCGTGCTGAGGAACTAAAGATTCTGACATTCAAGATGGAACTGGAAATCCGAAAGGAAAAGTACGATAATGTGTTGGGATTACTCGATCAGATCGATTACATTGTCAGCATGCTTACTGATGTAAAATAAGGAGGTTCAAATGAAAAGAATACTGGTTGTAGAAGATGATATGGTCAGCAGAAAGTTTTTAAGCAAGGTTTTGAAGCAGTATGGAGACTGTGATTTGGTGGTGGATGGTCTCGAGGCAATTGACGCCTATCTGCTGGCACTAAAAGAGGAAAACCCCTATGACTTGATCTGTTTGGATATCATGATGCCTAAAATAGATGGTGTGAAAGTGCTTAAAGCCATTCGCGATCTAGAGACACAAAGAAAACTCGATCCTAGTGAGAAGGCGAAAATTATTATGACAACGGCGCTTGGCGAAACCGAGATCGTCAAGACGGCTTTCAATTATGGTTGTGATGCATATGCTTCAAAGC
>JAGXHV010000146.1 GCA_024636005.1 Bacillota bacterium | reverse complement strand
CTCCACAGTTCAATTGGTCCTGAGGTGTGTATTTTCCCATTTCAAGGAGCACACTATATATTTCATCGTCATTGATTGAGCTCAAAATGTTTACTTTTGATTGAAAAGCATGATGAAGCTGCTTTGATGTTATACTGGTCGGTTCAATTTCAACAACATCATTTTGAGACAATTGGCTTTCGTCGACATATTTGTTTAGGAGGCTGAGTCTTCTGTATAATGTGGGTGCTTTTTCGGGCATGTTCGGACCGTTGATGCAACTCTTTGGGCAGATATTCAGTTCTGCACAAAAGCCAGTTATTTCACCATTTGACACAGAAGTCAGAAACTCTGTACAGGCTTCAATGCCATCCACATGAATGTATTTGTACTTGGGATTGACCCTGTTTTTCAAATCCTTTTTCCAGAGACTGCCTCCCAGCGGATAGGCTTTGCCTCGTTTGGTGGCAGAGGTGTCAAATTCCGAGGGCTCAAGCGAATCCAAATCGATATTTTCATCAGACAACCACTTTTCAAGTTCTCTAAATGTAATCACAGCATCAATGCTGTCCTTGTACCCAACAGCTTCAGCTTTTTTGGAAAGACAAGGTCCGATAAAAACAACATATATATCGTCAGGGTAACGTGATCTAATATCGTAGCCATGTGCAATCATTGGCGATACCACCGGGATTACTTGACAGACTGCTCCTGGGTAATAATGCTCGATAAGCGTGTTGCTCGATGGACAGCAACTGGTGATCAAGTTTGGCATTGAACCGTCAGAGATGACTTTCTCATACTCTTTCGATACGATTTCAGCCCCGCGTGCGGTTTCTTCAATGACATGGAAGCCAAGTTGTCTTAATGCTGTTGTCATTTTAAGTGGATTATCAAGCTCAAATGCAGCCGCATAAGATGGTGCGAGAGAAGCGATGACTTTCTTTCCAGACCTGACCTTTGACTGCACGGTGTTGATATCCAGGTGAATAGTAAGTGCGCCGGTTGGACACTGCATATGGCACAGACCACACTTTATGCATTGGTCATCTATGATAGAGCGATTGTGTTTAGTAAAGGCTATGGCTTTGGTGGGGCACACGCGAAGGCATTTATAACATTCATCACATTTTTTGATGTCGAATTCAATGAATTTCATTTGACCACCGACCTATGCAGTTCTTCGATAAACTGACTTGCACTATCGGGGCAAACCGAGCATATCTTTTCATCATTGACTTGCACAGATACTGCTTCGGAGCATTTCCCCAAGCAAAATGAAGACTTTAAATCTATAATTTTTTCAAGACCATGGTCTGAAACATAATTCTTAAATGTTTTAACGACTTCATAAGATCCTTTTAAGTGACATGCACTTCCAATACAAACTTTGATTTCCATAAATGACCTCCAAAATTGAGTTTTCGCAACTTGTTAATCTTATCACAATAATAAGCATGGAACAATGGATTGCTAAGTGTTCATGTTAGAAGAATTTGACACAATGAACGAGAGTTTGTTACAAAATCGCAACACTGATTCGAAATCATGGATTTTAGTGGCTTAGTGGAGTTGAACAAGATTAATAATGTTACGGAAAAGACGCTTTGTGTTACGATTTTGAAACATTGCACTACTCAAAACCAAGAGAAGAAGATTGATTATATGTTAAAACATTAACGATGTGTATTCGAAAAATCACGCCTCCCAGTTGTATGGAAAGCGTGATTTTTTTCTACCCGTGTTTGATAATGGTTCTACCCACATGTTTACCTTCAAGCATCATATCAATTTGTTCGCTTAGTTGTTCTAAAGTAACTTCGTGCACGTTTTGATCTAAATGATCAAATTTCCATTCAGTCGCCAAATTGGACCAAATCTCTTTTCTAAGTTTCATGGGACACTGGACAGAGTCAATTCCAAGCAAGCTGACTCCACGAAGTATAAATGGGAATATGGAGCTTGAGAACTCTGGAGAGCGGACATTGCCACAACAAGTCACACTGCCACCATACTTTGTGCTTTTGATTGCTGTGGTAAGAGTATTGCCACCGACAGTATCAATCACACCAGCCCATCTGCCCTTAAGCATGGCTCGACCTGAGGCATCATCTAGTTCTTTTCGGTCTATGATATCTTTGGCTCCAATAGACTGTAAGAATTCTTTTTCATCCAGTTTGCCTGTTGCACCAATCACCTCGTAGCCAAGTTTACTCAAGATGGAAATGGCTGTACTGCCAACACCACCCGTTGCACCGGTTACAAGAACCTCACCATCTTCTGGATTGATACCTGAGTTTATAAGTTTATTGACTGATAAAGCAGCTGTAAATCCTGCTGTACCATAGATCATGCTTTCTTTAAGAGATAAGGATTCTGGGATTGGTACTACCCAGTCCGCAGGAACACGAATGTACTCGCCAAAACCACCAGCGGTATTCATCCCGAGATCGTGTCCTGTAACTATAACTCCATCGCCAACCTTAAATAGATTTGAGTTGCTTTCTTCAACAATTCCAGCGGCATCAATTCCAGGGGTATGAGGATAGTTTTTTGTTACACCTCTGTTGCCAGAAGAAGATAGAGCATCTTTATAGTTCAGTGATGAATAGCTGACCTTGATCAATAGATCACCTTCTGGTAGATCAGCAATGTTTTTAGTAACGATTTTTCTCTGAAAAATTGAAGCGTCTTTTTCTGATATTTCCATGGCGTTGTATACTTTAGGTTTCATAACTCCTCCTTATTTAAACAGTTCTATATCGAACTAATTTTATTACAAAAAAGGTTCGATGTCAAACCATTACCCTGTCAATTTTGCATTGTATGTATTATAATAGGGATAGAAATTGGAAATGAGGTCAGTTATGAATGATAAATATATCGTATATTTTATTAGCAAAACAAAAAAGAAAATGGTCAAATTCATCGAGAAAAAGCTTTATGAAAAAGAGCTTTACAATCTTGTACCATCCTATGGAAACATTCTCACTGTATTATACGATCACAATGGAATGCTGAGCATGAAACAAATCGGGACACTGCTAGGTAAGGAAAAGTCAACCATTACAGTAATTGTCGATAAACTTGAAAAACTTGGTTATGTAATCAAAATCAAAAGTGAAAATGATCGGAGAAGCACTTTTGTGTGTTTGACTGAAATGGGAAAAGACATTGAAAAAAAATTTGAAGAAATATCTTTTGATGTTCAAAGGACAGCTTACAATAACTTTACCCAAGAAGAAAAAAGTGAATTCTTACGCCTTCTAAAAAAGATGAACCAAAATTTTGATGTTTGAATAAATGAGTGTCAAATTATTATTTTTCCGAGTAGCATTTAACTGGTCCCAACTTGGGGTATAAAGGTTAATGAAACGTCATTAAACATTACTTTATGCCACAGAATTGGATAGGGTACAAATGATTGAGAAAGGAAGGTATTAATTATGTTATACGAAATTGTTAATCGTTTTCCAGAGGATATGATTTTTGAAAAGGATGGACCATTGATTTCTCTTTATCAACCTACTCATAGGTCTTACTCAGAGAATAAAAAAGATCCGATCGTATTCAAAAACCTACTTAAAGTTATTGAGAAATCGTTGGAAGAGATTCCAAATTTTGATTTAATTGAAACCATTATGAAACCATTGTATGAACTAGAAGAAGATAAGGAATTCTGGAATCACACTAGCGATGGTATGGCAATCTTCGCAAATTCAGACAAATGTATCGTTTATAAATTTGCCGCTCCTGTTAATAAATTTGCAGTAGTAGCCAATAGCTTCCACATAAAACCGCTTATAAAGGTTTTTCAGTCAACCGAGAATTATCATTTGCTGGGCTTAACTCGTGAGAACTTCTTTCTTTATAAAGGCAATAGATACAGCGTTGAAGAAATCGAGATTGATAAGGATACACCAAGGACTTCGAATGAAGTTTTAGGATTTCAATCAACCGATCCACATTTATCATACGCTTCATATGGAGGTACTGGTGGCCCAGCGATGTATCATGGTCATGGTGATGTACAACAGGAGATTGACAAAGACACTGAGAAGTATTTTAGATATGTGGATTCATATGTTTTTGATAATTATTCAAAGACTTTGAAACTACCACTTATTTTAGTAGGGCTCAAGGAACATCATTCAGAGTTTGAAAGTATAAGCAACAATCCATATTTGATCAAAGAGGGAATCGATCAATCCATTGATTCTCTGGATTTAAAAGAGATTCAGAAGGAGGCACAAGAGGTTATTGAGTCCATCAACTCAGTGAAAATTCAAGAAATGACTGAATCGTTTAAGAACGCTGAAGCAAATTCTTTAGGCTCATCTGATTTAGAAAAAGTTGTAAAGGCTGCCTTTGAAAGTATAGTTGAAACTCTACTAATCGAAGAAGCGAAAATAGTACCAGGAAAAATAGACTCTAAAATAGGAGAGGTCAATTACGGTGACATCAATAGCCCGGATTATGATGATGTTTTGGATGATTTGGCCGAATTGGTTTTATCAAATGGGGGAGCAGTACTTGTTTTGGCAAAAGATGATATGCCTTGTGAGACAGGTGTAGCCGCCATTTATAGGTACAAAAAAGAGTAGTGATTGATTAATATTAAACTTAAAATTCAAGTCCGATTTGGATCAATGATCCAAATCGGTTTTTTTTGCCCGCTTGAATCCACTGCATATGGGTATAATTATGTTAACTTAATCAAAGGAGACAGATTATGAAAAACATAAGTATTGTGGGGCGCATCAGAATCATTTCCATTGGAGTGATTTTTGTTTTTTCAGTTTTTATTTTGTTTTATTTGTTACCAATGCAAAATCAAAACGTAGAGCGTCAAGTTGAACTCAAACTTCAGAATTTAGTAGAATCTCAAATCAAGACATTAGAGCATTACTATTCACGATTTGAAAATGGCGAATTGACCGAGTCTGAGGCAAAAGAAGAGGCTCTTCGCCTAATTGAATCAGCAAGATACAACACAAATGATTACTTTTGGGTCAATGATGAAAATGCCGTTGTCATCATGCATGCCACAAATCCCTCTTTAAACAATACGGATCAATCACAGATGCAGGATCCAGATGGAGTAAAACTTTTCTCTGAATTTGCATCCACAGGTAAGAATGGTGGTAGTGGTTTTGTAAGGTACATGTGGCCTAAAAAAGAAGGCGAAAAACCAGAGCCAAAACTATCGTATGTTCAAGGGTTCAAACCTTGGGGGTATATCGTTGGCACAGGCATTTGGATTGACGATTTAAATGCTCTGAAGAACAGTGTAAGAAATGTAAGTCTCACTGTGATGACGGTTTTAATCTTGATCGTATTAGCAATGATCTATTTTGTTCAAAGAACCATCAAATTGACACTAAAAGAAATCATACAGAAATCAGAAGAGTATTCAGATCATGATTATCGCAATCGAATTGAAGTGGATTCAAATGATGAACTTGGGAAAATCGCAAGCTCTTTCAATAGGTCAGTGGATAATCTAAGGGAGATTGTTGGCGAAATCAGTATAATTAATACTACGCTAAACAGCAATTCAGAATCACTTAACCACTTAACGCACACATTATCGGATAATGCGACTGAAACAACCGAAGTATCCAACGACATTAACGAAATCATACAACACACCACCAGGTCTACAACGGAAATGTCAGAACGCGTAGAAGAGATTAGAGACGCAGTAGAGAGCATTGCAACAAGAGCTACTGAAGGTGCAATGACAACTCGTGATGTAGCTGATAGAGCTATTAAGCTTGAAGAAGACGCCACCGCATCGAGCGATAAAGCTAATAAGTTGTACCATGAAGCCAAAGAAAAGTTGACAATAGCAATCAACGATTCCAAAAGTGTTCAAGAAATCAATGTTTTAGCTAAAACAATATTGGCAATAACTGCAAAAACCAATCTATTGGCTTTGAACGCATCTATTGAAGCGGCACGTGCAGGTGAAGCGGGTCGCGGTTTCTCAGTAGTTGCAGATGAAATTGGTGCACTTGCGGCTCAATCCTCACAGACTGCAGACAGTATCCGGGAAATAGTAGAGATCGTCAATGATAGTGTTTCCAGACTTGCTGAATCTGGCGATGAACTGCTGAACTTTATCGATACTCAAGTCCTCGTAGATTATAAGAAGCTGAAGACCACGAGTACCCAGTACACAAAAGATGCTGATACATTCAATGGCATCATGATGGATCTCAGTGCGGCATCAGAAGAACTTAATGCTTCAATGGATGCAATTCTTAACACCATCAACAATCTTGCAGAGTCTGCTGAAAGTGGCTCCAAAGGTGTTGCAAAGATAAAAGATATGAATGAGACACTGAGCATAGACGCCCAAAAGATTACGAAAATCAATGAAGATATGAATCAGATCATTGAACGATTCTCAAGTATGGTTTCTAAAATCAAATATTAGTACATTTAAATAATGATAAGACCTTGCAGGTAGAAATACTTGCGAGGTTTTTTTGATTTAGATAATTTAATTTAGTACAGTACCTTGCAATGTATAGTAGCTTATGGTATAGTGTTATTAACAAGTACTGTTCAATGAATAGTAGTGACGACAAAACACATTATGGAGGTGATCTTACAAATTGAATATACAATTTAAGAAAGGCGCATTAGAGCTTTGTGTTCTGGTTCTTTTGGATAAGAAGGACTATTACGGATATGAATTGGTTCGAAAAGTCTCTGATCAAATCGAAATTTCAGAAGGAACAATTTATCCACTACTTAGACGGTTGAGCAAGGAAATGTATGTTACAACTTACTTGCAGGAGTCCTCTGAGGGACCATCAAGAAAATACTATAAGCTCACTGATGAAGGGAGAACTAACCTTAAAGAGATGCTAGAAGAATGGAAAGAATTCACACAGGCAGTAAACTATTTGATTGATGATCAGGAAGGTGATGACCATGAATAAAAAACAATTTTTAGATCAGTTGAATTCCTTGTTGAAAGGAATATCACTTGAGGAACGAAAAGAAATCTTGAAAGATTATGAAGATCACTTCACATTTGGGATAGGAGCAGGTGAAAGCGAAGAAACAATTGCGACATCTCTCGGGACACCACGTCAAATTTCTAAAGAAATATTGACCATGTATCATTTGGATAAAGCAGAAGATTCTTCGACTTTGGGCAATGTTATGCGCGCAGTTTGGGCGGCATTTGGTTTGGGTTTTTTCAATCTGGTGGTTGTATTAGGTCCAATTCTTGCAATTGCCTTTGTAGCTTTGGCAGTTTGGGTTGTGGGAATTGGTTTTATAGTATCCCCATTACTGGTTTTGATCTCTTCTTTATTCTATACTGGTACATTCGAATGGTTCGAGTTCTTAGTTTCTGTTGCCCTATCTGGGGTTGGAATACTGATGACAATAGGTATGTACTTTGCAACTCAAGCTCTTGCAAAAGGGTTTGTACGTTACTTGAAATTCAATGTTAAGCTAGTGAAAGGTGTGACGAAAAATGAAAAATATTAAAAAAATTACAATCATAGCTTTTATTCTAATCCTAGTAGGGACTGTTGGAAGTCTACTGACATTCAACTTGTTAGACAAGCCTCAATTGGTTTCAGAAGAAAAAATTATCGAAGAAAGCAACATCTCTGAAATGGAGATCATCTTAACCAATGCAGATTTGAATCTTATTTCAACAAGTGAATCAAAAATGAAAGTAAGGCTGACAGGGACAACGACAACAAAAGACAATCTGTCAGTAAATGTCATAGGCAACAAGGTCTCAATAAAATTAAATCACGATGAAGGAAAAAAATTATTTAATCTTGGATTGTTTGAATCTAATCTTCAAGTCATGGTTTATATCCCAGAAAAACAGTATGAAGCCATCAAAATGGATCTGGATAATGGAAATGTTCAAGCCAGTCAGATTAAAGTAAATGAGTTGGTTGCAAGTACTGTAAACGGAAATGTTGAAATTGGTGATATTGCTTCTGATGAAGTAAATATCCATTCAACAAATGGGAAATTGATACTTTGGAACATTGAGGGTGAACTTACTGGAGATTCAGAAAATGGAATGATTTCATTAAAAGCGGACAATCTGGATCATGCAATGCGTTTGGAATCCAAAAATGGAACTATAGAAATTCAAACGATTAATGAACCAACAAATGTCACATTTGATGTAGACACTGCCAATGGTAAGATTGACATTCTAGGAGATGATAGTAACAATATAATTTTCGGAAATGGAGAACAACTTATTCAGCTCAGAACCTATAATGGAAGTATTGTTGTATCTAAAGTCTCTAAAACAAATGCTGAAGAATTGAACATTACAACAGTTGATGGTAGAACACTTGACAGTTCAACACTCACAGATGAGATTTTAAAGATCATGGACAATGAGAAAATTCCTGGAGCATCCATTGCCATTATCAATAATAACGAGGTAGTGTATCATGAAGCATTGGGAGTGGCCAACATGAATACAAAGGAGCCTGTTGATCGACAGAGTATATTTGAAGGGGCTTCGCTTTCAAAACCAATTTTCGCCTATTTCGCATTAAAAATGGTTGAAGAAGGAACCCTGGATTTGGATCAACCACTTTATGAGTATTTACCTCATCCGGGAATTGACCCAGAATCACAAGAAGACTATAAACTCATAACCGCACGTATGGTTCTCTCACATCAAACAGGATTCCCAAACCACGCATATGACGAGATGATAAAACTTGCTTTTAAACCTGGGACCGATTTTATGTATTCAGGAGAAGCCTACCAATATTTAGCGGCTGTTATTGGAATGGAAAAAGGTGTAGGTTGGAAAGCTGAGTTAAACACACTGTTTCAGGAGACCGTTACAAAACCTTTGCAAATGGAACGTACAACTTTTGTTTGGGACGATTACCTTGGAGCTCATAAGGTTTTTGGTCATGACGAAAATGGTGAACCAACCCAAAACAAACCCGGTCCAGGCCGATGGAGCGGCGAGACTTTTAATGCATTTTCAAGCGTGCACAGCGAAGCCTCTGAATATGCTCAGTTCGTTATCGCAATATTGAAAAGAGAAGGTCTATCACAAACTACTTTTGATGAGATGCTTAAAGAGCAAATTAAGTTTAGTGATGATAACCCATTGAAGCAGGAAACAGGACAAACTGGCTGGGGATTGGGTTTTACTCAAAAAATAACACCTGATTATACTATGCACTTTCATACCGGTAACAATCATGATTTTCAGGCATATGCGATGTTTATTCCAGAAAAACAATATGGTATAGTGGCATTCATAAATAGTGCTCAAATGGAAACTTTTCTAGAAAGTCTATCAGAAATCATCGGTCTACAGTTTTAGTAAAGACGAAAACCTATAAAAAATTTTTATAGGTTTTTTTACATAATATGCAATATTTTGATTTTTGAATCGTCTTACTAGAAACGAAAAGGAGTGAATGATTATGAAAACAAACAGAAGAACTGCGATCTTTCTTGGAATACTCTTCATATTAAATTTTGTATTTGGAATATTTAGTTCTGTTCCAGCGTTAGAAAAGCCAGGTTATCTTGTAAAGCTGTCAGAGATCGAAATGCAGGTTTTAATTGCGATATTTTTTCAAGCAGCAATGGCAGTAGTCTATGTATTGATTACCGTACTGTTTTATCCAATCATTTATAAGCACAGTAAAAGGCTTGGGGTTGGATATTTCGGGTTTAGGATAATTGGAGCAGGATTTCTCTTTGCTGGGATAGGCTCTCTTCTTCTTTTATTATGGTTGAGTCAAACATTTGTAGCTGCAGGTCAAGCCAACTTAGAGTATTTTGACATCATAGCGGAATTGCTAAGACGAGGCAGAGACATTCTGAATCATATAGCAATGATATTGCCATGGAGTATTGGCGGTTTGATTCTCTACTTTAGTTTATATAAAATTAAACTTATTCCAAGATGGTTGTCGATATGGGGGATCATTGGTTCAGCATTTACTCTCGTGACAACGATCCTATTAATGTTGAATGTCATAACAATAGTGAATCCAATTTACTTCATACTGAATGCACCCATCGCGTTTTGTGAATTGATTGTTGCTATACTTCTTATCTTTAGAGGATTCCCGGAACATGCGATTGGGTAAAAAGTACTTGAAGACAATCAATTTTAAACGATGCTGACTGAGGTGATGTCATTGATTATAGATATTGTTGCAAAACATTTTGAGAACAACTCAATTTTCTTCAGAAGGTTCCTCAGAAGGAAATTCAATAGTCTCAATGAATATGATGTAGAAGATGTCATCCAACAGACATTCATAAATATCGTCGGCAGAGGCAATGATTTTGTGAATATCAAGAATCTGACTTCTTATACATACTCTGCACTTCAAAACACTGCAAAGGATCATTTTAAGAAGCAGGGGCGCATTGAACTATGGGATGATCTATCTGATGAGAAGCAAACCGGATCTGTTGAAGTCGACATTATGAATCAAGAAATGAGCGACATGCTTGAAATGGCCATTTTATCACTTGATCCGAAATTGAGATATGTTTTCGTTGAAATTATGGTTAAAGAAAGAAGCTATAAAGAACTTGTAGAAGAAAGCGGCGAAAAATTAGGAACGCTTTTATCAAGAAATAGTAGAGCCAAGAAGAAACTTCAAGAGGCTTTGGAAGAATATATAGGAGGTAATGATCATGAATAGCATTTCAAACAAGTTTGAGAAAAAAAGCTTTAAAGTTGTTGGTTACGGATTTATTTTTATATTGGTTGTATTTGGAATAGGGCTAATCGTTAACTTGCTTTGGAATTGGCTGATGCCTGAGATATTTGGACTTACGAAATTGTCTTATCTTCAATCACTGGGGATTTTAGTACTCTCAAAGATACTGTTTGGTAGTATTGGCAGTGACAATGATCAAAAGAAAAGTGACACTATGGAAATAAAAAGAGTTGAAAGTGCACCAGAAGAAGTGCTGTATGAAAAATGGTGGACTGAATATGGTGAAGAGAGTTTTGAAAACTACATGAATCAGAAGAATATGAAGGAGTGATGGCAATTGAAAGATAATAGAAGCTTTTGGAATAAGACAGCGTCAAAATACGATAAGGTTGAGGAAAAAGATCGATTGGTCTATGAGAGAATATTTGAAGAAATAAAGCCCTATCTAAAAGCAGAATCTCATGTACTTGATATCGGATGTGGCACAGGTGCGCTCCATGACAAATTGTCCATGTTGGTTCAGCAGATTGTTGGTGTTGATTACTCAGAAAAAATGATAGACGTTGCAAAAGAGAAAGCAGCAAGTAAGAACCTCTCTAATGTAAAGTACATTTGTGGAACACTGAATCAAAACTCGGTTAAGGAAAAGTCTTATGACCTGGTGAGTGCATTTTATCTTTTGCATCTGTTTGAAAACATAGAAAATGAACTGAACCAGATTAGTGAACTTCTTGGAGATCAAGGTTACTTTATCTCAGTGACGCCTTGTATGAAAGACTTTGGATTGATTGGATCTTTGCTTGGTCTTTCAGGAGCTGTTGGCATAATACCGAAGATTAAAAGATACACATATCAAGACTTGGCTGAACTCATTGAAAAATATGGGTTTAAGATTATTGACATCAAGGCTATGCGTAAAAGTACACATGAGTATTTGATTGTCGCACAAAAAATGTAATCCATTTCTATTGTGGCACATGGTTTGTGGAACATACTTGCAGTTCTCTTGGTCTATCTTATTTATGCATGATTCTCGAGTTTGAATATTGGGTATCTTTAAATAGTGATGTTCAATATCTACTGTAATATTTTAGACCGGAGGATCGATATGAAAGCAGTTATTTGCACAAAATACGGATCACCTGAAGGACTTCAAATTCGAGACATAGATAAACCAATCCCTAAAAAAGATGAGCTTCTAATAAAAATATTTGCAACATCTGTTCATATTGGTGATACTCGGATTAGAAAAGTTGACCCATTTTTAGTGAGGCTTGTTTATGGCTTGTTTAAACCTAGAAAGGATTTGATCCTTGGACTGGAAATATCCGGTATAATCGAATCCATTGGTAGTGATGTAAAATCATTCAAGGTAGGAGACGAGGTCTTTGCATTTACAGGGTTTAGGTTAGGAGGAAATGCGGAATACATATGCTTACCTGAAAAAAGTGCAGAAGGTACTCATGAAAAAAAAGGACTGATTACACTTAAGCCTGATAATCTATCATTTGAAGAAGCTGCAGTTGTTCCATCAGGAGGGCTAACGGCATTGAAAAACTTGCAGAAAGCAGATATCAAGAAAGATCAGAAAATCCTGATCAATGGTGCTTCCGGTAGTCTTGGCACATATGCGATTCAACTTGCCAAATACTATGGAGCAGAGGTCACAGGAGTTTGTAGTCAAAGTAATTTTGAGTTAGTAAAATCCTTAGGTGCAGATCATGTCATAGACTACACAAAGGAGGATTTCACAGATTCAACAAACAAATATGATATTGTTTATGATGCAGTTATGAAATCCAAATATTCACATTGTAAAAAAATATTAACGGAAAATGGTGTTTTCCTGAACAACAGTCGCCTTTCTAAATTCACAGAAAATGATATGCTGTTTCTTAAAGATTTGATTGAAAAGAACAAATTAAGACCAGTTATTGACAGGATATACACTTTGGACGAAATCGTAAATGCTCATAAACATGTCGACACTGGGCATAAGAAAGGGAATGTGGCAATAAGCATAGTTCAAATTTAACCGATTCCAGTAGGAGGCAACATGTACGAAGCTAAAACAAAACCAACTGATTCAAATGTGATTGAATTTATCGAAAAAGTGGATCATCCCAAAAAGAAAATTGATGCCTACAAACTGCTGGACATCTTCATAGAGACTTCTGGTTATGAACCCAAAATGTGGGGAGACAGCATCATTGGATTTGGACAGTACCATTATGTTTATAAAACTGGCCATGAAGGGGATGCGCCACTCGTGGGATTCTCTCCAAGAAAAAGCAAATTCAGTCTATATTTTGCCACAGGTGATGAGGACCGGGATAAGCTTTTAAGTAAATTTGGTAAGCACAAATCTGGGGCTGCTTGTGTATATATCAATAAACTTGATGATGTGGATGTTGAGGTGCTTAAAGAGTTGATTGTGCAATCTATAGAGTTTTTAAATGGTCTATATCCTCCGGAATAATCCATTTATCTGAAGTGCTGAATAAATAGAAAATAACCTGCTTGGATCACTGATCTAGGTGGGTTATTTTTATTGTTGTAATTTTATGTGTAAGAAGATATAATGAATTTAAACGATGACCACGTGGTCACTGTAAGAGGAGAAGTTATGAGAAACACTTTT
>JAGXHV010000145.1 GCA_024636005.1 Bacillota bacterium | reverse complement strand
TCAGACCATGTCAAAACTCACCGATGAGGAAGACCTCAAATTCATGCAAAAGATGATTGATCTGCTCGAGGACTGTGACGACGTGCAAAACGTGTATCACAACTGGGAAGAGTAGATAAACGGATAAAAGGGGACGGGTCTGAATTGGTAAATGGGGACGGGTCTGAATTGGTATCTAGCTTGCTAGGTACCAATTTGGACCTGTCCCCTTTTGTTTTTACCATTTTGGACCTGTCCCCATTTGTATTCACCAATTCAGACCTGTCCCCTTTTGAATTCTTTGAATTACAAGCAAGCTTCTATATCGGAAACCATATCCATTGGCTCAACAGCGGGCTCGAAACGTTTGACGATGTTACCTTCTCTGTCAATCAGGAATTTTGTGAAATTCCATCGGACCGCATCGCCTGCTGAAAACGAAGGAAATTTTTCCTTGATCATGGCATCGAGAATTTTGTTGGTGGTTTGTGACATGTCAAAACCTTGGAATGGAGCGTTTTGAGTGAGATATTTGAAAATAGGGTGAGCGAATTTGCCATTCACATCGATTTTTTCGAAAAGTTGAAATTCAACGCCGTAATTAAATTCGCAAAATGTTTTGGTTTCAACGCTGTCTCCGGGTTCCTGCTCCATAAATTGGTTGCAAGGGAAACCGAGAATTTTTACGCCCTTGTCTTTATAGCGATCATTGAGTTTTTGAAGATCTTCAAATTGAGGAGTGAAACCACATTTGCTGGCGGTGTTGACGATGACCATGACCTGATCACGGTAGTCCTCCAGTGAAATGATATTGCCGTCGATGTCAGTAGCTGTAAAATCGTAAATGTTCATATGAGAATGCCTCCGTATTTTAATTGATTACAATTAGATTGTACGCAATCTATGCGCGTGTGTCAACACAAATTTCAAATAAAAAGGTACCGATTTGGACCTGTCCCAAATCGGTACCTTCCTTTTTGGTTGTAAATTGAAGCGGTAAAGCTTACAATATAAAGATATAATCGCAAAAAAAACCTCGATGCGAGTGAGTGCCATCGAGTCATATTGAAGGTTAAAGAGAGGAATTATTGTCTTAAATTGGATATACCCTCCTTTTTAAAAAATATGCACAAACGTTAAAATTTAGGAGTAAAAATATGAGTAAAATAATTGAGCCAGATTATCTGGTGCATTTTAAATGCATCGGAGGCGATTGTGAAGACAGTTGTTGCATCGGATGGGATGTGGACATCGACCAAAAGACTTACGAAAGCTACAAAAATGTAAGTGACTTAAGAATGAAAAAACAATTTGATAAGTACATTTACGAAAACGACTGGATAACTGATCCAAATGTCGACTTCGCGAAAGTGGAACTGACACAAGATAAAAAATGCCCTTTTTTGAATGCTGACAAACTGTGCATCATTCAAAAACATCTGGGTGAAAAGTATCTGTCCAATGTGTGCACTTATTATCCTAGAACAGTGAATAAAGTGAATGGCATGTATGAATTGACGCTTTCCCCTTCCTGTCCAGAAGCAGCCAGGTTGATTCTTCTGAATCCAGACGCCATGAAAATGCATGAGGTTGAGAAGCCTGGTAAATTTCCAATCATCACTTTTGATGTCGATCAGAAGTCGAAACAGTATCAAAAGACTTTGGTCGCCTACTTCAGTGAGGTGAGAACGATTTGCCTCGATACGATGATGCATTCATATTCACCGATAGAGAAAAGAATGCATGACCTGGCAGAGTGGGTGGACAGACTTCAAAAACTTCATAATCAAAGGCAGACCCATCAGACTCCGGAGGTGCTTTTGAAGTTCAGGAACAAAGAATTTGATCCTGGAATATTCACAAGCCGCACACTCAAAGATTATTCGGATAATATGGTACAGTTGCTGTTGCCGGTGGATTCGGAGACTTATACGATGTTCGCTGAGGAGGCTTCAAGAGGTGATTTCGAACTTGGTGAGACGATTTATTCCAGTTATTTTTCTGAGAAGAGGCACATACTGGACAACTATTTCGTCAATCTCATGGTGAAGAATCTCTTTCCCTTCACAGAAGCCGATCAGGTTTGGGATGCCTATATGATGCTATTCACACGCTTTGCGATCATAAAGGTTCAGTTGATTGGAATAGCGGGCTTTAGAGGCGAACTGACCGACGAAACTGTTGTGGCTTACATTCAATCATTCTCAAAAGTGATTGAACACCACAGAACCTTTGTGGAAAAAGCGGTCTCTCACCAGAAAAAGAACGGATTTTCAAAATTAGCCTTCATCGAATCAGCGCTCTGATTGACTTTTCATCACTTGGGTATCAAATACCATATCGATGAAATGGAGGTAAGTCATGAAAAAAATATTGATTATTGTAGAGGACCATGCGGAAGACTTGGAACTTTTGTATCCATACTATAGACTTCAGGAAGCGGGATACCAAGTGGATCTGGCTGGTAGGGAAGCGAATCTGGAGTACCACGGAAAATATGGTGTGCCTTATGAATCCAATCTGAGTTATGAGGATGTGGATGTATCCGAATACTCTGGTCTTGTGATCCCGGGTGGATGGGCACCAGACAAACTAAGACGATATGAACTCGTCAAGGATATCGTCAGAAAATTCAACGATGAGGGAAAACCTATCGGGCAAATTTGCCATGCGGGATGGGTGACCATTTCCGCGGGAATTTTGAAGGGTAGGAATGTCACATCGACCCCAGGAATCAAAGACGATATGACCAACGCGGGCGCCATTTGGTTCAATGAAGCTGTGATTGTAGATGACAATTTGGTTTCAAGCCGCTGGCCAAAAGATCTTCCAAAATACATGGAAGCTTATATCAAAGTTTTGAATGAGGAAAAATAGAGGGAATGCATGAAGATTCTTATAGTGGAAGATAGCAAAGTCAATCAATTTATAGCGAGAGACACACTGATCAAATACGACATACCATGTGAGATAGAGTATGCGAATGACGGCTGGGTTGCCCTGGAAATGATAAATCAGGATGGAATAGATCTTGTCCTTTTGGATATTGTTATGCCCAAAATGACGGGAATTGAAATGCTTGAGAAACTCAATTCCATGAATATTTCTTATAAACCTGAAGTCATCATGTTGACGACCATCAGTGACTCCAAAATATTGAATTCATGTTTCGATTTAGGAGCGGTGGATTACATCAAAAAACCCTTTGAAGAGATGGATTTTGTTGCAAGGATCAGGTCGACGCTTCGTGAAATCACCTATAAGAACAAACTGAAGAGAGCCACAGAGCGACTTGAGGCTCAAAACATCGAACTCAATGAGGCGAATAGGAATCTCATGGAAGCCCAAGTCTATATGGTTCAAAAGGAAAAATTGGTCTCAATAGGCGAACTTGCGGCGGGAATCGCACATGAAATCAACAATCCGCTCGCATTTGTCATGAGCAATTTCAGCAACATCAAAGAATACAGCATACCCATTTCTGAACTTTTTATGAAAGTGAAGAATTACCCGGAATTTGTGGAAGACTGGAAAACAAAGGACATAGATTTCATACTGGAGGATCTTCCTGACCTGATTGACGAGTCACAAAAGGGTCTCGACCGAATCGCCAAAATCGTAAATAGCATGCGGAATTTCGCAAGAACCTCGGATGATGACATGGTGGAATATTTCGACATCAATAATCTGATTGACGAAGTACTTATGATCGTCAACAATGAGGTCAAATACAGTGCTGAGGTGGAAAAAAACTATGAGATTTGTCCACTGATTTATGGCAATAAGGGTGAGATTGAACAGGTTTTTGTGAATTTGATAGTCAATGCGTCCCAGGCCATCAAAGAAAAGAGTGACTCCATCGGCACCATCACCATCACTACCGAACCGAGCTCTTCTGCTGTTTTGATATCCGTTAGAGATACAGGTAAAGGAATAGAACCACAGTACATCCATAAAGTATTTGACCCGTTCTTCACCACGAAACCTGTGGGACAAGGTACTGGACTGGGACTGAGTATTTCTCACAGCATCATAGTTGAAAAGCATGGTGGGGAAATAAAAGTGGAAAGTGAACCGGGCGTTGGAACTTGTTTTTATATTGAACTTCCACTAGCCAAAACGACTAGAAAACTAGTATAATGAAATAAAAGCCCTCATTGTGTGTGATTAGTCACATGAATGGGGGCAAAACCGTGTTTATGGAGGAGATATGATCAGGACAATCATCTGGTTTGCATATTTCTGGCTTATACTTATTGTATATATGCCTTTTTTATGGTTTGCAAATCGAATAGAAAATATTGATGAACGCGCAGCATATGCGGATCGAAAGGCACGTTACTGGGCGGAGCATCTTCTCTCTCTTGCGGGGGCACGTGTTACAGTGACGGGAAGTGAGAAGATCCCCAAAAATGGCGCTGTTGTATATGTAGCCAATCATCAGAGCAATTTTGACATCCCGCTCATGATTGCTTTCACACCGAAGCCAAAAGGCTTTATTGCCAAAGTTGAAATACTCAAAATGCCGATGATCAGAAGCTGGATGAGGCATATCAGATGCGTCTTAATCGACAGGGAGAACATCAGACAGCAGGTAAAAGCCATTTCAGAAGGTGTCGCCACACTCAAATCGGGACACTCCATGATCATATTTCCCGAAGGCACCAGGAGTGAAGATGGCACTATTGGTGAATTTAAAGCAGGCAGTCTCAAACTGGCGACAAAATCAGGTGCACTGATAGTCCCTGTTGCCATTCACAATTCCATCGGTCTAATGCAAAAAGGATCGTTCATCATTCATCCATCGGATATCAAGATGATCATCTGTGATCCCATTAAAATCACAGCCGAGATGAATAAAGATACCCATGGTCTAGCTGAAAGAATCAGATCAATGATAGAAAAGGAGATCCAAAATATATGAGAATTTTAATACAGGATACGGCCATTTTGAGAATGGTCGATCAGGCTGAAGGCATATTATACGGTGATATAGCTATCGAGGATGACAAAATTGTCGCTATTGGCACGGCTCCTGAGGGATTCACCCCGGAATATGTCATCGATGGCAAAAAACAACTGGC
>JAGXHV010000144.1 GCA_024636005.1 Bacillota bacterium | reverse complement strand
TACTTTCATTTTTTCATAATAGAATACTTCTGAAGGCAAATACCCGATTTCACTGCGAATTTCGCTGCCAAACTCAATGCAATCCTTCCCAAAAAGTTTTGCTGACCCTTAAGTTGGAAATATTAATCCCAACAAAGTGCGGATGGTTGTCGATTTGCCCGCGCCATTAGGACCAATAAACCCAAATATTTCACCTTCTTTTACGTTGAAGCTTACATTTTCAATGCCTTTAATTTCTCCGTAAAATTTAGTAAGTTGATTGATTTCAATAATGTTCATATTCACACCCCCCATATATAACTATTATACCATGATAATATATTTTAAAACAAAAAAAGCACCAAGGACTACTTGGCACTTTCATTTTAATTGTTATGCTTCTTCTTCTTCTTCTGAACCAATCAAGATAGGTTCTCTAACTTCTTCAGTCTCTTCAACTTCTTCTTTTACTTTTTGATGTACAATAGACAATACAACCAAATTCAAATCAGTGTGTACATCAATAAAATCAGGGATACTGATCTCATCCAATTTTATTATGTCACCAACCTCCAAATTCGAAACGTCAAATTCGATGGCTTCTGGAGTTTCTTCAACAGAATATTGAGCGTCAATTTCTTGAACGTTCTGTTGTACGATGAAACCTTTGCTTTCAAGCAATTCTTTATTGAGAAGATGAATCGGTAGTTTTGCATGTATTTTGTCTTTTGCAGACACTTTAAGCAAATCGAAATTCAAAATTTTCTCAGGCAACATTACATCTCTTTGCAAATCTTTGATATACACCTTATGAGTTTCTCCATTGAATTCACAAGGGAATACCGATACCTGTCCATGTTCTTGGAAATTGTGGAAGAATTCTTTTCTCTCGACCATTACTTTGACTGGATCAATTCCTTTTCCATATAAAACACCCGCTATCATATCCTGGTTTCTTACTTCTTTTAGTTTTTGATCTCTTGCTAGTACTTTCATTTTAATTCTCCTTTCAATTATAGGTACCTATTAGATGATACCCAAGTTGTGAGCAATATAACAATTCATTTTTTAATATATGGCACAAACACGATGAGTCCAACAATTACACTGAATATGGAGGTGACCAAAACAGCTCCCGCAGATAAATCCTTAATGCGTTCAGTCATGACATTATAGTCAGGGGAGATCATATCCATCATATTTTCAATAGTCGTGTTGAACAATTCAGTAACGAGCACAATTCCACTGGTCAAAATTATCATCATCCAGTCCATTTTTTCAAGCCTAAAATAAAGTCCGAAACAAACAACCACAAAAAATGTAATCAACATGATTCTGAAGTTGCGTTCTTCCTTAATGGCTAATTTTATGCCTTTAATGGCAAATCCAAATGACTTGATCAGCATATCAGGTTCCTTTCAGTGTCCTTTAATTTGCAATTATCCATTCATTGAAAATGGTAAATACTTGATTATGTTGCTCTTCTCTGGGGATTGTCGCCTCCCCATCTCCTCTTTGAGCTCCATAGTAGCCAAATCCGGAATGATTGCCGCCTATAATTGTTTCAAAATTAGTTTCTGATGGAAGAAATTTCTTGCCTAGTTCAAATTGATCCCAACTTAGAATCTCGTCATGATCTGCAACAATTGACATAACATTGAGCTTAAGGTCAGAAACATCTGCACTCTCTGTGCCATATGAAGCTAAAAGAACTAGTGCATCAAGATCTGGGGTTGACTTTGATATATGTATAATAGCACTGGTCCCACCAAGTGAATGCCCCATAATATACCACTTCCCATCATCAGGATATTTCTCCCTGATTTCTGAATAGGCATCTGAATTGAGGATAGCTAGATTCAATGGCATTTCAGGCAAAAATACTCGATACCCATTTTGAGCAAAAATCTGAGCAATAACAGAATAGCTCGCAGTTTCTACAAAGCCGCCCTGATAAAAGACCAAATTTCCAATAGACTCACCCACCGGTTCAAATAAAATCATATTGCGTTCAAAATGTACATTGTCCTCTCCAAGTGCATCAATCGCCTCTTCTGAGGGCATGTAAGTATTCCATTTCAAGTAGATCAGTCCAAGCAGAACCATTCCGATCAAAAAAGTTATTGTAAAATATGTCGATTTTTTCATTGCATTATTTCTTGATTTCATACAAGTTCTCCTTTCTACTCATGTTCTCATATTAATATTACCCATTTCCCTTAAAGAATAGACAATTAAAAAAGAGTGATCCAATAAATTGAATCCTCTTTGTCCATTTACACTACAATTCTTTTTTTCAGTCTATTGCTTTCAATAGCAGCCTCGATTATTTTTATGACATTGAGCCCATCATTCGGTTCGACCAATAATGGTTCTCCAAATTGAATGGCTCCATAAATGTTTCTATAGTAAGTTCGATAATCACCTCTTAAAGTTTCGATCCGCTTACATTCGTCAACAGTATTGAGTTTCCCCCAAAACGCTTCGGGTTCACTGCCCCACTCATCGTCAAATGGATCATCAGATGGTAAATGAGCATCTTTCAAGTCATCCTCTTGGACATCGAGTCCAAATTTGACAAAAGCCCCTTTTGTTCCTTGAAGAATAAATCTTGGCAATGGTTCTTTGACAAGACTTCCTGACTTAAGTGTCACTTTGAGACCTTCATAATAAAGAATCAATTCAAACTGATCATCGACTTGTCCGAACCTCTGAGCTGCTACATCCGCGTATACCTCTATTGGCATTCCAAATTTATGTACCACTTGGTCTATAAGATGCGATCCAAGGTCATATAAAACTCCAGAACCAGGTAGATTGAACTCTCTCCAAGATTCTGGTTTCAGTTTATTACTAAATCGGTCAAAATGAGATTCGAGTTCGACCAATCTTCCAAGTGTCCCGGAATCAATGATTTTAAGTATAGTCTTATAATCCCCATCAAATCTACGGTTATGATATACAGATAAAACAACGTCAAAGTCTCTTGCCAATCTTATCAAGTACTCAGCTTCTGAAGATGTGACCGTAAACGGTTTTTCGACAATCACATGTTTCTTGTTCTTAATGGCCAATTCAGCAATTTTGACATGACTCGTGTTTGGAGTGGAAATTACAACCAAATGAATTTCGGGATCATGTATGACGTCTTCCATCGATTGAACCACAACTACATTTTTTATATCTTTTTTTGCTAGTGCCTCCTTAACTGGATCTGTTGTCACTACTTTGGAAATATTGAATCCTTCAACAGACCTGATGATGGTGCTATGAAAAACTCTTCCTGATAAACCATACCCTATAATTGCAACATTAATGATTTCCATAACTACCCCTTTTCTTATATCCTATTCCATTGATGTACAAAATAAAGAACCAGACAAGTACCACAATTCCTGAAAAAATATTGTTTGCGACCACATCGGGATCTGTAATCAATTTAGTAATCCAGAACGTTGGGAATAGTACTGCGACATATAAAAACCACTCCGCTTTAATGAAATCAGCAAATACAAAAATAATCACTAAATTTAAAATTTTAGCGTAAGTCAATCCGATAATTTTATCGCTTGCTATTCTGAAAAACAAAAGACCAATGGAAGCGGCAAAAACTGACAATAGGATAGAGATATATAGCAAACTCAAAATGTTCAAATCAACCAAGTTCAAAATCAGATAATTGATCCATGAGTATAAAAAAGTGAATATTGATATAAAAAGGATCCTATTTAGGAGGTACCCTCTTCTACCATAAGGCGTAACGAGAACCAGATCAATGATATTACCATCTTTATCATCAAGCATCATAAAGCCCATTACCACTCCAAGCATATATGGAGTCATAAGTAGTGTCATCGATAACAAATAAGGCTCAAGCGGTAATGAAAAATCAACAAATTCAAGAGCGAATGGCAATAAAAAATGAATCAACAGTTTAAATATGATTCCAATCATCAGAGGGACAAAAAACAGCAGTGCCATAATCGGATCTCTCATAATCATTTTCAGGTCACTAACCATAATACGAAGAAAATTCATCATAATCCTCCATAAATCATATGTTTTTCAAACATAATTATCGCCTTTTTAAAGAGCAATAGATTGGAAATGATTAAGACAGTTACAGAAACAAAAGCTTCAGTATATGAAATGCCATGGTAAGCTCCATACACCAATTTTAAGCTTGCTATAGACGGGTAAGTACTTAGAACCCATTCGTTTGGGAAAAAAACCAATAAAACACATGGTAGAACAAGTATAATCATCCAAGGTATCATTTTTACAAAGAATGCATTCAAATGTCTTGATTTTGTAGTGATCATGATTCCTATCAACGTAAAAAAGGCCGATGTCAAAGTGACACCTACAATTAAAACCATATAATTCACACTACCAACATCGGATAAAACTGTGATCAATAAAACAGCCAATATGGAAATAAAGCATAATGAAATCAACTTTGAGATCAAATACTCATTTGTTTTGAGAGGTGTCACGGATAGTGTTTGTATGATCCCTTGATCTTTTTCGAGCATCAGTATACCACCAATAAAGAAAAGTCCCAAAACTGAAGGATCAGAAAAAACGATAATCGGTAAAGCGATATCGGCAAATTCAGGAGGCAATTGACCCAATATCAATAAATAGATAAATGAAATCAATAGATATATGAAATAAAATCCCTGTTTAAATTGAAACACCATATCAGAAAACAAGGCTTTTCTTATTCTTATGAGTGACTGACGATCATTCATATGAGAGCTCTCCCATTCAGTAAAATAAAGACTTCTTCCAGTGTCGCTTCTTGTGAATGAATGGTTAGTATCCTATAATTACTTATAATATCTTCAAAAATCGGGTTGTCTTTCAAGTGATCAAGTGGGAATTTTTCAGATTGAACTACTCCAAGTTTTTCAAATTCTACAGTAACCATTGGCTTACCATATTGAACCATTAAATTTTTAGGTTGATCGATTACTGAAATTGAACCTTCGTTGATAAATGCTACCCGGTCACAAAGTTGCTCTGCAACATCCATGTGATGAGTGGTCAAAAAAATAGTTTTGCCACTATTTTTGAGCTCCATAATGATATCTTTTATAATTTTTGCATTC
>JAGXHV010000028.1 GCA_024636005.1 Bacillota bacterium | reverse complement strand
GATTCTGCCTTGCTCTTGAATCTGAGGCAAGAAAACAATTACATCTACTCTATCCCCGGGTTCAATCAACTTACTAACACCTGTGGAACCAGTCACACTCAGAGAGACCGCTCTGTTGCTTCCTGAAATCTTTAAACTCAGTACTTCTGAGATATCTTCGATAAGTGCATTTGGATTGATTTGTTGATTTTCAAAGATTTCAGTTCTTGTATACTTTCCAACCACGTCTTCAGCGGTAAGGAATGACCCTTCAATTACACCTTCATTGGGCATATCAACAACTTTGACCATTTCATCAGTAATCAGTGTCCTAGATGGAATATTGACGTTTGCTACCAAAACACTCGTGGTTTCCAGTGTTACCTCTTGTGGCTTTTCCAGCTGATTCAGATAAATATAAAGTGTCCCAGCACCAACCAGTGCCAATAAAAATGCGAGTACAAACAATCCTTTAGATGATTTTTTCATGGCTTTCTCCTCAGTTCACTAATTTCACACCATACACGCCATGATCTTCTGCTTCAAAATCTATGGCGCCATTCACTACAATTTTTACAAATCTTGCGTTAATATTGATTTTTCCGGATTGGTTGTAGACATTTTCCACAAAAACTTGAGCGAATCCGGTAACAGTAATATACCCACGACCTCCAACCTCAAGCGTGTCTACCAAAGGAATTGTCCACAATCGATCGGATTTTTTCGAATGATTTTCAAAGCTTTCATAAATGCTATTGATGTAAGCCTTGAGTTGATTGGATACACCGGCCATATTACCAGGTTCTGTTGCAATTTCATCTCCTAATTTGAGTTCTCCGTCATACCCATAAAATGCATTGTACTCATAAACACTATTACCCGTTCCCCCAAGCGCCACAACACCAAAATTACCGTTGTAGCTGTCACCGGCCGCTTGCTTAAGTGTGATCAAGTCCCCATAATTATAGTCAAAATCTTCCACCGCAAATGGCCTAATGCCACCTTTGACACTTTTGATCGGTGCAATGACGGCTTTTGATGTTGCTCCCACGTTAGAACGGTCTATACCAAGGACTTTCATGAAATAATGCTCAACAGTTCTATTGCCTCTGATCTCAATGGACTTAAGGTCAGCTCCCACTTCAATAATCACTTCATCAAGTGGCACATTGTTTTGGAGGAGATAGCTTTCGGCTGTTGCTCTAGCGGTCATGCTACCATCAGTCAAATCTTGAGCAGCGGCGAGTACTGCGGAATCAAGTGCGTTGGAAAGCTTAGTCCTCTCCACATAGGCAACACCGATGTCTATGGTAAGACCGCTAAATCCAAGTATGGCCACCATCATAAGTGCCATCAATATAGAAACATTGCCTTTTTCCGAATCTATAAAAAGTTTTTTAAACATAAGTTCACCTCTTTCATTCCACACGCATGACCGTTTTAGCCTCCAGCGGTATGCCGTTCCCTATGATGCCGTCCAAAAATGGAGTCAGTAAAGAATATTGATAAGTCACCACCACTTCCACCGAATCACCTCTTCCTCGGTTCGCTTCAGTAGGAGTGATGACAATGGTCAGTTGATTAGAATCCAAATTTGGTGCGATTTGAGTCGCTCGAATCACAGCCTCTGCATCTGTTCCTCCAAGACTGGCATAACGAGCAGCTTCCCTTGAAACATTATTAAGTGTGAGATAATTATTAAACATAAACCCAAACTCGAATATGCCCATGATGATCAACAATAGCACGGGAAGAATGAGCGCCAGTTCGACCATTGCTTGGCCATCGTCTTTCTTAAACAATTTGATCATAACATCCTCCTTGCCATATTGATGAAAAAAAGCTCTAACCTTTGGGAAGATTAGAGCTGCTTAACGGGCTCAAAGCCTCGATTAATTTGAAATTATCACGGTGTTGGTTTTAATGAATCTGCAATACTATTAAATATAACAAACAGTTCATCACCAACAAGAATGAGTGCCGCAATTACAACAATGGCAATCAGTGCAATAATCAGTCCGTACTCCACCATACCCTGTCCTTCTTCTTTCTTCACAAAACCTTTTGCAAAATTCTTTACCATACTTATCATATTCATCATTGTCATCATATCCATATCCTCCTATTATCGGGTAACACATTGTTACGCCGTTCCCTGTTTGATGTTCTTATTTTACTACGAGAACTTAACATTTCATAGAATCGCAAGACCCTATGTATGGGGATGAAGGTCACTTCCTTACAGGGACTTTGGTCCCCATTTCCTAAATCAAGCTGAATAGTGTTTGGATATTTCATTTTCTATGGCATATATGGTCGCTTGGACGCGATCACCTACTCCTATTTTTTTAAAGATTCTGGTGGCATTGTTCTTGATTGTCTTTTCGGAAAGGAAGAGTTCTTCTCCAATTTCCCTATTGCTGAATCCTTTCGATATGAAGTAAAGAACTTCAATTTCCCGTTCTGAGAGCATATCGAAATGGGATCCTTTTGTATTAATATTGACCACCTTGTTGAACAAAACGGAAACCAAAGATTTATCGATGTATTTTTCACCTTCTGATACACTTATAATGGCTTCAATCAGTTCCACTGGAGGGGATCCTTTTAAAATATACCCGTCAGCCCCTATTTCAATCGCTTCCAATAAAGTTTTTTGGTCATTTTCAACCGTTAAAAACACAACACGGGTATTAATCGCATTTTTTTTAATCAATTTGAGCACCTCAATCCCTGTCATCCCTGGCATGTTGATGTCCATAAGAAGAATGTCTGGCTTATAGGCGTTCAAAAGTGGCACAATTGAATGTCCTTCTTCCGCCTCGCAAATAACAGTGATTCGTGATTCAAGACTCAGTAAGGATTTAAGACCTTGCCTGATTAATGCATGGTCATCTGCTATAAGTACCTTGATTGGTTTTACACTCGAATCATTCATCATGCTCTGTGACCTCTCGTGTGACTGGAAGTTTTATAGTGACGGTGGTTCCATCTCCTGATTTGGAGTGGAACTTGATTTCACCCTTGAATTGTTCTACTCTTTCATATATACCCAATAATCCATAGGATATCTGCTTCTTTCTTAGTTTTGCAAGTGTTTCTTCCACATCGAAACCGATGCCATCATCCATGACTGTGAGTCGCATATATTTGGTACCATATTCAATGGAAATAATAACGTTCTTACAATTGGCATGTTTTTTTATATTGTTCAAAAGCTCCTGTACCAATCTGTATATGGCAACTTTTATGATCGGTTCTATCTCATTGATTACTTTTCCGGTCTTGAATTGTACAGCAATATTATTTTCTCTACCATACTCAAAAACATAGGATTCAACAGTTGCAGAAAGCCCCAAATCCTCAAGTGACATCGGTCTCAAATCATGAATAATAGCTCTGACTTCCTTGAGTGCCTTTCTTGAAAGGTCCTTGAGTTCTTTAAGTTCATCAAGTCCTTTATCCACATCGGATTGCATGAGCATTTCGCAAAAATCAGCTTTCATGACGATGCTTGCTATGAACTGGGCCGGTCCATCATGGATGTCTCTAGATATTCTAAGCCGCTCATTTTCCTGTGCTTCGAGAATCTTTACCCCTACGGACATTGGATCTAGTCCAGCGTCTCCAAGTGCCGATAGTATCTCTCCTTTTAGGTACGTTGCAGCGACAGTCACCTGGTGCACAACTTGTTCCGCATTATGAATGTTTTTCAGCGATCTTTTGAGGGACACTTCAATAATGGATCGCCTCTGTTTTAAAAGCTGTTCCTCTTTTTCTGCGGACATCAAGTCAACTTTGACATCTGTGGCGTTCTCATATGCCTTTTTGATATCCGCTTCTTTGAATGTCTTAAAGTCTTTTGAAACATCGGCGAGATGTCTCCTGACCAGCTTGTCTTTGAGCATCAACCGATCCACTTCAGAGATGACTTCATCCACTTTGTTCTTCAGTGTATTCAGCTCTTGGCTGAGCATCTCATATTCATCACGTGCGGTTTCAACGATTTCAATCAATTGATTTTTACTTTTGTCTATCGTGACAATGATTTCACCCATGATTTTATTCACTTCTGTTAAATCAATCAATTTGGCCATATGATACCCCCATATATATATCATTCTATCGAATACTTAATAGGTATGCAAAACAAATTTTACAATATTATCGCATGATTTGGGTATTCATACTATAATAGTCAAAAGGAGATCATATAATTATGTTTGAAAGCTTACTGCCAGAGGATTTGCAACCATGGCGCGAACTGCTATTAATCCATAAATTTGCGGTCGATGAAATCAGGACGCGTCTGAACAACCTGGATGAGGAATTCCAGAATATCCACGATTATAACCCGATAGAACATATTACCTACAGAGTCAAACATCCCAATAAAATTCAGGAAAAATTATCACGCCTTGGTCTTGAACCCACCATAGAAAATGCCCGAAGTCAATTATTCGATATCGCAGGTATAAGAATCATTTGTGCCTTCACAAAGGACATATACGATGTTTATGAAATGATCAGGGGACAATCCGACCTAAAAGTAGTTGAAGTCAAAGATTATATTGAACATCCGAAGGAAAACGGCTACAAAAGTCTGCATGTCCATATTGAAGTGCCCGTCTACCTCAGTAATGGTGTGGTTCGTACCAGAGTCGAGATTCAACTCAGAACCATTGCGATGGATTTTTGGGCGAGTGTGGAGCACAAACTCTATTATAAATTCAGGGACAAATCCCCCTCTAAAATCCAAACTGAACTGAAGGAGTGTGCAGACTTGATCTCAGAGCTGGATGATCGCATGTATGCACTTAAAAAGTTGATTACTTGCCTTGAAAACGACAATGGAGATAAATGTATGGATGAGGATTTTATTGCTGAGTATTTTAAGGAGGCCAAATGAAACTGAGCGATCGTATGGAACGGATGAAGCATAGGGCTTCTCTTGCAAAAGGAGATGCGCCTGTAGCACTGGTTCTTAAAAATGGAAAGGTCATCAACGTCTTCAATGGAAAAATCATAGAAAAAAGCATCGCCATAGACAGCGGTAAGATTATCGGTATCGGTGATTACGAAGGTCTAGAGGAAATCGATCTTAAAGGTATGTATGTCGCACCGGGACTAATTGATGCACACATGCATATGGAGTCCACACTGGTCGCACCCGATCAGATGGCAAGGATTATTGTGCCTAGAGGAACGACTACCGTAGTCGCAGATCCACATGAAATAGCAAACGTCTGTGGTCTTGACGGTATAAAATACATGATTGAGGCCTCAGAGGAAACCGAATTGAACGGATTTTTCATGTTGCCCTCATGTGTACCCGCAACCCCTTTTGAAAATTCAGGGGCAATACTTGACCGTGAGGCACTCTCTACTCTTGCAGATCACAATATGGTTCTCGGTCTTGGAGAAGTTATGAATTATCCTGCAGTCATAGCGGGAGATGATGACATGCTCGAAAAACTTGATATGGCTAATAGAATGATCATCGATGGGCATGGACCCGAAATTACTGGTAAAGATCTGAACGCTTATGTCATCAACGGCATTAGAACTGAACATGAATGTACCACTGTGGAAGAGATGGAAGAGCGGATAGGTCTGGGAATGTACATAGCCATCAGGGAAGGCTCAGCAGCCAGAAATCTTGATGTGCTCATCAAAGGGGTCAATGCACATACCAAACATCTCTGCATGTTCTGTACGGATGATAAACATCCTGAAGATATACTCAACGAAGGGCATATCGATTACAATGTCAGAAGAGCCATCAATCTAGGCATGGACCCCATCACTGCACTTCAACTTGCGACCATCAACCCAGCCAGATGTTACAATCTCAGGGACATAGGAGCAATCGCTCCTGGATATGATGCGGATCTCATCATTTTTGATGATCTTGCTACATTTGACATATCCAGGGTCTATAAAAAAGGCAAATTGGTTGCTGAAAATAAGAAAGCATTATTTGAGACAAAAAAAATCGATCCTTCAAGAGTACTTGACACTGTCAAAATCGATACCATCAGACCGGAACAATTTGAGCTGAAACTCAAGACCGATATCGTGAACGTTATTCGAATGAATCCAGGTTCCATCGTGACAGAACGAGTGGTGCGTAGAGTCTCTCTCAATGACAAAAATCAATTCACTGCGAACAGACATCTGGATGTAGTGAAGATTGCTGTCATAGAAAGACATGGAAAAACCAAGAACATTGGCCTTGGCCTTGTGGAAAACTTCAATTTAAAAAATGGCGCCATAGCCACAACCATCGCACACGACTCGCATAACATCATCGTCATTGGTGACAATGACCTGGATATGTCTGTTGCTGTGAATGAAATCAAGCGAATCCAAGGTGGTATCACCATCGCTCAAAACGGTAAAATAGAAGCGTCACTCGAACTTCCAATCGCTGGACTGATGTCGTCTGAATCCATGGAAACCGTCTCTGAGAAACTCAGACTGCTTCGAAAAATTGCTTATGAAAAGCTTCAGATTTCACCAAAAGTTGAGCCGTTTATGACGCTCAGCTTCCTTGCACTCCCAGTCATACCTGAACTTAAAATCACCGACCGAGGGTATTTTGACGTCAAGACTTTTAATTGGATCGGTATAGAAGTGGAGGAGAAGCATTGAAAAAAATTTTTTTTGCAAAGCAAAAAATCGCGTAGTTAAGTTTCCAAAGGAAACTTATTAGCGCCTCAGCTGATATTTCGAGACTCTAAGTCATCTGTATAATTCGATCTGCCATAAAGCCCGCATCATCCTGATTGTGAGTCACGAGTATCACAGTCATACCTTCCTTCTTAAGTAGTGACCTCAGCTCCAATCTTAGTTCACCGACGAGTTCGGTATCTAGGTTGCTGAATGGCTCATCCATCAGAAGGACTCTTGGTTTTGGAGCTAGTGCTCGTGCAAGTGCGACCCTTTGCATTTGTCCTCCACTCAATTCGTGAGGAAATCTTTTTTCAAGTTCATTGATTTTAACAAGTGAAAGCGTCTCTTCAATGCGGCGCTTTCTTTCTTTTGGAGGCAACTTCTTAATTCCAAATTCAATGTTTTGTCTCACATTCAAAAAAGGATACAAAGCGTAATCCTGAAAAACAAATCCAATTTTTCTTTTTTCTGGTTGAACAAACACTTTTGAAGATTGAAGCACGTCACCATCGAGTTCAACTTGCCCAGTGGATCTGTCCTCCAGTCCTGAGATGATTCTTAGGAGTGTGCTTTTTCCAGAACCACTGTTTCCGACTACTGAGACAATCTCCCCTTCATCAATACTCACAGAAAAATTGTTCAAAACAACATTCTGACCGTTGTCGTATGAAAATCGAATGTCCTTTAAATTTAAATACATCATTTTCTCCTTTTTTGAATACTAGAAAGCACCAAAATACCCACAACACTAATGGACAGAATAATCAGTGCCGGGACTGCGGCTTCCTGAAGTCTCTCATCGTTGGCATATTCAAAGGTTTTGGTTGCCAGAGTTTCATAGTTGAAAGGTCTGAGCATAAGTGTCAAAGGAAGTTCCTTCATGATATCGATGACTATCAAGATCGACGCGGAAACAAATGCCATCCTCTGCATCGGCACATCCACCTTGAATGACGCTTTAAACCTGCTCATTCCTAGAGTTCGTGCGGAATCAAAATAACCCGAACCGTGTTTCATGAATCCCGAGTAAAAACTGTTATAACCAAGCAATAGGAACCGTGAAGCATAGGCGAAATAGAGAACAAACAGACTTGAAGAAATCACCAAACTTTTATTCAGTGAAAGCCATTGGTACAGTGGCGCCAAACTGCGATCCAGTCCAATAAACAAGATCATGACCCCTACACCAATTACTGCTCCAGGAATCGAATACCCCACTTTAACACCTTGGTCTACAATTCGAGCAACAACTCCTTTCTCTCGAGCAGAGTATCTAGCGAGAAAAAATGTGACTAAAACAATAATGACCAGTGAAATGATTGAAGCTTTAAAGGTGTTCATAATCATCTGACTTAAGGCTGATAAATTAACACGTTCAATACTTTTTATCCCCCATTCGACCAACTGTGCAACTGGGATTATGAATCCAATCAACATCACAACCAGTGAAAAAGCAAATGCTGACCATTTCGCCATACCCTCAAGTTTCATTTTCCTGATTGGATTACTTTTGGAGACGTTGAGATGATACTTCTTTTTGCCTTTAAGAATCGTATCAAGTAAAAGCAATGCAATCACAAGAACGAGTAAGATCAGAGAAACTCTTGTTGCCGCCGAAAGATCTCCACTTCCGAACCACAAACTAAAAATGTCGGTACCAAGAGTACGAATTCCAAAATACTTCACTAGTCCATAGTCGCTGATGACTTCCATCATGACCATACCAGTGCCCATGACAATTGATGGTCTCGATAGTGGAAGAATCACCCGTCTCAATGTTTCGCCCATTCCTAGTCCGAGTACTCTTGAAGATTCCACCCATTGTGTTGCACTGCCATTCAGATAAGACCTCACAATGAGATAAACATAGGGATAAAGCATGAATCCGTAAATCAATACAGCCCCGTTTAGGTTCATGATCTCCAGATACTGATAGGGTATGGAATAGCCCAGAATCTGGCGCGCCAAAATCTGAATATTGCCGGTATAACCCAGTAATCCCGCATATACATAACCTGCAATGTAGGGAGGGACGGCCATTGGAAGAACGAATGACCATTTAAAAAACCTACTGAGCGGATATTCAAAAAAGTTGACGAGATAAGCGCTTAAAAAGCCCAATAGCCCCGCGAGTGCAGAGGCCATGAGCGTCAAATATATTGTATTATAAAAACTTTCAGGTAACAGATGATTCTTGAAAAAAATCCAATTTTCTGAACCAGAGGCATCCATTGAAAATATGATCGTGAATATCGGCAACAAGAAAAGTGCTAATGTGATGAGTGGTAATATATTGTGATTTTTCCTGCGTCCGCTTAATTCAGTCATATGTTATTTCCACCCATTTTGTATCATTATTTTTAGGACATCCTCAATATTCTTACCTATAGATGACATCTTGATTGGCTGTTCCTTGAAAGTGCCCCAAGACTTCAACAACTCCGATGGTTCAACCATAGGATTCACAGGATACTCATAGTTTGCTTCAGAATAAGATTTCTGTGCTGTTTCAGATGTTAGAAATTCAATAAGTTTAATCGCATTGTCCACATGGTCCGCATATTTCACCACACCTGCACCAGACACATTGACATGCGTACCATCAACATCCTGATTAGGGAAGAAGATGCCAACTGATTCAGCGACTTTCACTTCTTCGGGATCCGAGGAATTGAGCATCAATCCTAAATAATAGGTATTCATGATTGCTATATCACCTTCGCCTGCAGCAATGGCTTTTGCTTGATCTCTATCATTGCCTTTTGGCTCTCTGGCAAAATTGGCCACAAGACCGCTGATCCATTCCTCAGTGGCTTCTTGGCCATAAAGTTCTATGAATGAGCTGACAAGGGATTGATTGTAAATATTATCAGAAGTTCTCACCAAAATTTTTCCATTCCATTTTTCATCGGCTAAAGCCTGATAGGATGAAAGTTCGCTGGAATCTACTCTATCTTTCGAGTATACAAGTACTCTTGCGCGTTTGGTGAGCGACACCCAGTGGTTTTCATCATCTCTTAAATTCTCAGGCACATTTTCATCAATAATTGTACTATTCGCACTTTGTAGAAGATCCAAATCCTTTGAGCGCTGTAATCTGCCTACATCAGCGAGAACAATTAGATCGGCCTCAGTATCTTCTCCCTCATTTTTCAATCTTTCAATCAGTTCATCAGAATTGCCCTTTACAACATTCACTTTGATGCCTGTCTCTTCAGTGAACAATTCATATAATGCATCATCCGAATCATAATGACGATCCGTATAAATATTTACAATTTCATTTTCTACCATTTCTGTTTCTGTTACTGTTTCCTCAGCAGTACAACCGGTAACCAAAGCTACTGCCAAAATCAAAGTCAGGAATAATATCCAAATCTTACGCATCAAATCCTCCATTTAGTTGTTTTTTAATGAAAACGATATTCATTTACATGTAATATGATAACGATTTTCATTCGCGTTGTCAACAAAAATATATAGGGAGGCGCTAACTTAGCACCTCCCTATATATTTCGCGTAGGTACAATATTTTGTGAAACGAAATATTGGGCGACGTGGTGTTTGCCTGCAAACACAGGAGCCTATGTGTCTATGTTCGAAATGAACTGTGACGCTCATAATTTCCTCTTTTGTCATATCGAAATGTCAACTGAGGCGCTAATAAGTTTCCTTTGAGGCTAGTATAGTTTCGCTTCACGAGAACCATACCTACGCCCAATATTTCGTTTCACAAAATATTGTAACTACGCGAAAAAAATAATAGGTGCGCTCATGAGCGCACCTATTATTTTTTTAATATTTCTACATATCTGGCATAAGCCTTTTCTACAGCATCTGTCCATGAAAAATAAACATGTTCAGAAGCGTTGATGCCAATTTTTTTAATTCCTGAAAGATCAAGCGATGTTTCATGGATAACAGCACCAATCGCTACTGCATCCTCTGTTACAATCAATCCCGTCAAGCCATTTTCAATGCCTTCTGCGGCACAACTGTTCTCGATAAGAAGTGCTGGACATTCGCACGCGGCTGCTTCCCTGACAACAATACCGTTGGTATCATACGTTGAAGGGAAAAGAAACAGCTCAGCCCTACTGTAGAATACGCGCAGCTGCTCACGATCCATAATTAGTCCTGTGAATATGCAATACTCATCAAGCCCCATCGCTTTGACATAGTCCATGATTTCAGTGCGATCAGCACCTTCGCCCACAAAAAACATCTTGAATCTTGCTCCTTTGCTTTTGGCAACACCCAGTGCATCCACAATCAGTTTAATATTCTTGTACCACATCATTCGTCCGACAAAAAGCATTATCAGTTCATCATCGGACAAGTTGTGATTTATTGAGAAATTTTCGATTTCTTGAATTGTTGATTTTCCCTTTACAAAATCCGTCCCATTGGACATTACCCTATATTCGCCTTCGTATCCAAGATTTTTCAAATTCTCTCCGGCTCCATTGGATACCACCCAGACCTCATCACTTGCATTGATATTGGATAAGATGAATTTTACAGAAGCTTTTCTAAGCGTCTTGGTCGCCAATCGCTTTTGGATATCGATATCAAATTTTGTATGGTATGTGAATACAATCGGAACCTTGGCGTATTTTCTGACTACACGCGCTAGAACCATTGATACAAATGGGCTATGTACATGAATCAAATCAAACTCCTCTTTGACCAGCTTGGTGATCAATTTTGGATTAAAGGGGTATCCCATCCTGTATCCTATCCGTTTCCCCACAAATGCACTTGGATAACGTATGACCTTGAAAGGATAGTAATCGGACACTTTTGGATATTTAGGTGTTGCTACTATGGACTTACCGAACCTTTCATTGATGACTTTGGCGTAATTGAGCACAGAGTTTGCAACACCATCCACGGTTGGCGGAAAAGAATCATTGAACAATCCTATGGTCAGTTTCTTCATAATTTCTCCTATTTTTGAGATCATCGTTATACTATGATTCTATCAGATGAGAGAAATATCACAAGTAAAAAAATGTTTAAAATTTGGGGTGAGGGGTACAATATTAATAGCAAAGCAAAGAAAACTTTGCGGCGCAAAGCTATAGGGTCTAAACGAATACTCTCTCAATTTATATAAGATTTTGAGACCAACTTATATGTTGGTAATAGAGTATTTGCAAGATAGCCAGCTACCAAAAAACTTTTCGGTTGAAAAGCAAATTGTGAGAAATCACAAGACGCAAAACTATAAGGGCCTAACCCAATTATCCTATGCTCGTGTCCATAGAGTCATTGATGTGTGAAAAGGATTTGTAATTGGTATGGTAGCCAGTTCCCGAGAAAAGTTTTTTTGTGTGCAAAATTGAGGTTTTACGTTTCTACCCGATTCTTTTGGGTATTTTATTTACAAATACATTATATTATAAGGAGAAGCCTATGTTATTTAACAAATTTAAAATCAAAAGAGAAGAAGAACTCAAGCAAATGAAAGTTGACGCCGTAAAAAAAGCAGGATTCGCTTTTATGGTTGGTAGTGCTATCGGAACAATTACAGCATTATTTAATGCCCCTAAATCGGGAAAAGAACTTAGAAAAGATGTATCAAAAACCATTGAGACCGGTGCCGATAAAGTCAAAGAGGGTGCTGAGTATGTGGTGGTCAAAACTACCGAGGCAATTGAAGACACAGTTGACTTCGGAAAAAATTTAAAAGACAAATTGCCACTGGGTAAGAATAAAGACTCTTTGGCAGATCAAGCCATCGATAAAATCGAAGAAGCTGAAAAAGGCGCTTCAGATTTAATCGAAGAAGCCAGTGAAAAAGCAGTTGATGCGATTATAAAAGCTGAGGAAAAAATAAAAGACTAAGCCTAAATATCAAAGAGAGCGACTCGTCGCTCTCTTTTTTTGTGCTAAAATTTGATTTGGCAGGTATCACTAGTGGTTTTTTTTGAGTCACAACTATTGCAACCAGCACATTTTCCTTTTTTTAAATCAGATAATCCTTTTTTAGCTGCAAAAAATAGTATTACAGCGAAAATAGCGCCAACTATAAATGTTCCCATGATTTACATCTCCTTTTCAGCCAGTTTCATAATCCGTCTTTTGCTATCTGCTTTTTTTATGGAATATATGAGAAAAACAGTCAAAAGAATAGCAATTACTACTGCAGATACGAACCCAGTGGCAAATTCTCCATAAAATACCAGCGTTCCTATTTGTGAAATCAACATTGCAACTGTAAAACCGACACCAAGTTGAAATCCAATTCCTTTCAACAACCACTTTCCGGATCCCATCTCACTGTTCATTGCTCCGACAGCAGCAAAACATGGCGGGGTGAATAAGTTGAATGCGAGATATGCATAGGCTGTCACAGGTGTGAAAAATTGTGTTAGAACACCGCCGGGCATATGAAGGGCATCTTCAGATGCTGCGACAAGTAAGATCGCAAATGTGGCAACAACATTCTCTTTGGCAACGAAACCAGTTATCGCAGCCGCTCCAAGTTGCCATCCGACAAATCCAAGAGGAATTAAGAACGGTGCTATTCCTGCTCCAACAGTTGCGAGTATACTCAGGCTCTGATCATCAACAGCCTGAAGATTCCATGAATAGGCTTGCATGAACCAAACAAGTGTATTCATTACAAGTATGATTGTGGTCGCCTTGTAGAGAAAACCTTTCGCTTTGTCAATCATTTGAACAAATGCGTGTTTTAGGCTTGGAATTTTATATTCAGGAAGTTCCAAAATAAAATGGGATGTACTATCCCATACAAAAAGTCTTTTGAGTAATTTTCCACTGACAATAATTACGCCAATCGCAAGTATATAGACGCTTGGTCCAACCCAACTGGCTTCCGGGAAAAACACAACTGAAAAAAGAGCTATGATAGGAAGCTTTGCACCACACGGCACAAAAGGAGTCAATATTGTGGTCATACGCTTTTCATTCACATCTTCAATTGTTCGCGTGGCCATAACCCCTGGAATAGAACACCCTGACCCAACAATCATGGGAATGATGGATTTTCCAGAGAGACCGATTTTCTTAAAATACCGATCCATCAAAACGGCAACTCTAGACATATAACCACTGTCTTCAAGCAATGCCAGGAGAAAAAACAAGACCATGATCAATGGAAGAAAACCTACAACGGCACCTACACCACCGAGTGCTCCTTCAACAATCAGGGATTGTAAAACCGGATTCACATCGATTTGTTCAAAGAAAGCGCCCATTGCACTCGGAATGATTTCTCCGAAAAGAGTTTCATTGAAATATTCGGATAATATACCGCCTATGCCTTCAATGGATAAGGCATATACAGCCCACATGATTATAAAGAATATTGGCAATCCCCATATTTTATGGGCTACAATTCGGTCAATCTTATCTGAAATGTTCACTTTAGAAGCATCTCTTGTTTTGATTACAGAATTTTTAACAATCATGTCCACAATTTTTTGTCTCTCGATATCAGTGGTGGATTCCCTAGTTTTATCAAATAAAGGTTTTTGGTTATCACTTCCTATTGCCACCGCGGTCTTAACAAGCTCCATCAAACCTGCCTCAGCGACTGCTGTGGTAGATACAACAGGACAACCGAGTTGTCTGGAAAGTTCTGCAAGGTCTACCCTATCGCCACGTTTATCGATAATATCACCCTTATTGAGTGCTATCACAATGGGTACTCCAATTTCCAGCAATTGTGTCGTGAAAAATAAACTTCTGCTGAGATTCGCACCGTCCACGATATTAATGATCACATCTGGTGATTCATCAAGTATGAAGTCGCTTGTAATCGCCTCATCACCCGTATAGGGTGCTATGGAATATGCTCCAGGTAAATCGATGACTTGCAAGGACTCTTTACCAACAATATATTTTTTCTTCAATTCCGCTTCTTTTTTTTCTACAGTTACACCCGCCCAATTGCCTACATATTCAGTTTTGCCCGTAATAGCATTGAATAATGTCGTTTTTCCTGAATTGGGATTGCCGGCTAATGCAATTTTCATTTCTACCCCCTGAACGTGCTAATGATAATCATTCTCTAGAAAAGACCTAAAAAAATGTCGTCATAAACGACATTTCAATTATATTTTATTGTTCTGCCAAGATGATGTTCTTTGCCATGGTTTCATCGAGAGCATATCGACTATCTTTCACATTGATGACATAATTGCCAGCCAATATGGAAATCAAAGTGATTTCTTCACCTTCAAAACAGCCCAAGCTAAATAAGAATTTTTTTATTTTATCTTTTCCTTCTACTTTTAGAATGCTGCCTTTGAATCCGATTTTTGCTTTTGAGAGTACCATCTGATCACCTCTTGTCAATAAGTAAGTTCCTATAACGACATGTTCTCTTATTGATAAAGATTATCATACTCGACACTGGGAGTCAATGGCAAAGTCCATTTGTTAACACTTTTTTAATAATGATTATCATTCCAAACGATGTCATCCTATTAGTTTACTTCTCAGTAGTCGTTTTTATTAATTTTACCCCTAAATGACCCTTAATAACAGATCCCTACATAAAAAAGAAGCCAATCTGAGATGATTTCCAGAATGGCTTTCTTACAATTTTTAATTGATGTCAACCTTATCCCTTTGTTGCTGTGCCTTAAAGG
>JAGXHV010000143.1 GCA_024636005.1 Bacillota bacterium | reverse complement strand
GAATCACTCAATTCTATCATGCCAGATAATCCAAACAAGCCATACGACATGCACGACGTGATTCGCGCATTAGTGGATGGTGGAGATTTTATGGAGTACTTGCCACATTACGCAAAAAATATCATTACAGGTCTTGCCAGACTCAATGGAAAGACAATCGGAATCGTCGCCAACCAACCAAAATTTTTGGCAGGTTGCCTTGATGTGAACGCCTCTGACAAGTCGGCACGTTTCATAAGAACATGTGATGCATTCAATATTCCTTTATTAAATATCGTAGACGTCCCTGGTTTCCTTCCGGGAACTGAGCAAGAATACGGCGGCATTATACGTCACGGAGCTAAAATGCTTTATGCGTATAGTGAAGCAACTGTACCAAAATTGACGTTGATCGTTAGAAAAGCATATGGTGGCGCATATCTTGCAATGTGCTCTAAAGACCTTGGAGCAGATCTCGTGTTGGCTTGGCCTTCTGCAGAAATCGCTGTTATGGGGCCTCAAGGCGCTGCAAACATAGTATTCAGAGGAGAAATCAAAGACGCTGTTGATCCTGTTGAGACACGTGCAAGATTAATTCAAGAGTACACCGATGAATTCGCGACACCATATAAAGCGGCTGAACGAGGTTTTGTCGATGATGTCATTGAACCTGCGGCAACACGTCCAAGATTGATTGATGCATTTGATATGCTCTCTTCTAAACGTGAGACACGACCTGCCAAAAAACACGGAAATCTACCGTTGTAGTTAGGAAGAGGTGACTAAATGGAAATTTTAGAACAGTTTAAACATGCTGAAACATTCGCTCAAATGCCAATGGGAGACAAACTTGTAGCAACAATGTATGTAATCCTACTGGGTATGGGCATAACGTTCACTGCACTGGTTTTGATTTGGGGTTTAACAACTTTGATGTCAAAGATCATCATGGCAATGGATTCAAATAATAAACCTGAAATAAAAACAGTTAAGCCTGTTGTGGTTGAGAAGCCTGTGGTGGAAACACCTAAGGAAGAAGATCAATCTGAACTCATTGCTGTAATCACAGCTGCGATTGCTGCTTCACTCAATACATCAATGCATAATATTGTTGTAAGTAATATCACCAGAGTTTCGGACAACACACCTGTATGGGGTCAAACCGGAAGAAGCGAAGTCATGGCTTCTAGATTTTAATTCGAATATTATTGGAGGATGAGTGTAATGAAAAAGTTTAATATAACGGTTAATGGAAAAGCATATGAAGTTGAAGTAGAAGAAGTGGGCGGCGTAGCTTCACCAGTTCAAAGAACGGCTCCAAGAGCAGCGGCTCCTGCGGCATCTAGCGCACCTGCACCGGCTGCTGCACCAAAAGCTGCAGCTCCAGCTCCAAGTGCACCAGTGGCAGAGGGTGGAGAAAAAGTTGTATCTCCTATGCCTGGAACAATATTTGATATCAAAGTAGCTGTGGGCGACACAGTGAGCCAAGGTGATGTGTTATTGATCCTTGAAGCCATGAAAATGGAAAATGAAATCATGGCACCAACAGGTGGCAAAGTACTTTCCATCAATACAAATAAAGGTGCATCAGTAAATTCAGGGGACGTTCTAGTAGTCATCGGATAATCCGATCATTACTGGTTATGAAAGGAGATGCACTATGCTTCAAACAATTAAAGATTTTTACATGTCCACTGGATTTTATCATATGACAGGTCCACAGTTGATTATGATTGGTGTATCATTTTTACTCCTCTACTTGGCGATTCGCAAAGGATTTGAACCACTATTGCTTGTACCGATAGCATTTGGTATGTTCCTCACGAACTTGCCGGTTGCAGGACTCATGACTCCACCGGTCTATGCAGCTGATGGTCATCTCGACCAAGTCGGCGGACTACTTTACTATATTTACCAAGGTAACAAACTGGGAATATTTCCTCCACTTATCTTTTTAGGTGTCGGTGCCATGACGGATTTTGGCCCGCTTATCGCAAATCCCAAGTCACTTTTGCTTGGCGCTGCTGCTCAGTTTGGTATTTTCGTCACTTTCTTTGGTGCGATTGCTTCAGGATTGTTTACACCTGCTGAAGCTGCATCTATCGGTATCATCGGTGGTGCAGATGGACCAACTGCAATATTTTTATCATCAAAACTCGCACCACATATTATGGGTTCGATAGCAGTTGCAGCCTATTCTTACATGGCGCTTGTTCCAGTCATTCAACCACCAATTATGAAACTTTTGACTACTAAAGAAGAGCGTCAAATCAAAATGAAACAACTTCGACCAGTATCAAAACTTGAAAAGATTGTATTCCCGATTTTGGGTACTCTAATCGTTTCTTTGATTGTTCCACCTGCTGGAGCTCTTGTAGGTATGTTGATGCTTGGTAACCTTTTCAAGGAATCAGGTGTTGTAGGTAGATTGACCGACACCGCTCAGAATGCAATGATGAATATCGTTACTATTTTTCTTGGAGTTACTGTTGGTGCTACGGCATCTGCAGAAGCCTTCATCAAAGTCGAGACGCTTGCTATTGTTGGTCTAGGTGTTGTGGCATTTGCCATCGGTACAGCAGCTGGCGTATTGCTTGCTAAATTGATGAATGTGTTCGTAAAAGATAAAGTTAATCCATTGATTGGTTCAGCAGGAGTATCTGCTGTACCAATGGCGGCCAGAGTTTCACAAGTTGTCGGACAAAAAGCTGATCCAAGCAACTTCCTACTCATGCATGCCATGGGACCAAACGTTGCAGGCGTTATCGGTTCGGCAGTATCGGCTGGTGTATTGCTCTCGCTGTTTGGTAAATTCTAATAATCAAAATTAAAAACGTATGAGACCCTAAATCACATTTTCTATAGTGATTTAGGGTTTCTTTAATTATGTCTCTTATAATTATGTTATAATGTTATCGAATTTATCGAGGATGGTAATCATATGAAGAACAAGATTTTGAAAGTGTTGATTGACCAAAAGGACGGGTACATCTCCGGAGAAAATCTGAGTCAGATTTTTGGAGTGTCAAGGACAGCGATTTGGAAACATATCCAAACGTTGAAAAAAGAAGGCTATCAAATTGTTTCCGTTACTAATAAAGGTTACCATTTAAAGCGAAAATCTTCAGATGTCGATCAGATTGCTCTAGAGCAAATTACGTTTAATTCAGGTCTTATTAAGCAAGTTGTTTATCTTGATCAAGTGGACTCCACAAATATGGAGGCCAAGAGAATAGCACAGACGAATCAGTTCAATGAAGCTTTGATCGTTGCAAGAGAACAAGTCAAAGGGAAAGGCCGAATGGGCCGTTCTTGGTTTTCTGAGAAGGATTCGGGAATATGGATGAGTCTTCTTTTAAAACCGTCGCTATCTCCTGACATGGTCTCAAAAGTGACACTTGTTGCAGCAGCTGCCGCAAGTAGAGCTATTGAAGAGGAAACTGGACTTGTCACGGGGATCAAATGGCCTAATGATATAGTCATCAACAGAAAAAAAGTATGTGGAATATTGGCGGAACTGAGTGCTGAACTCGGACATATACATTATTTGGTTGTCGGAGTAGGAATCAATGTCAACCAGAGTGCATTTGAGGATTCGATTGCGGATAAGGCCACCTCAATTGTGATTGAAAATCATGGAAAACCGGTCAATCGATTAAATATTATTAAAAAATTTGTAGAAATATTTGAAATGTATTATAATCAATTCGTTAATGAAGGGCTATACGATTCTGTTGTGGAATATAATATAAAGAAATCAGTCACTATTGGTGAAAAGGTAAACATCACCACTCACGACCGCACTAGAATGGCTTTTGCCAAAACCATAGATGAAGCTGGAAATCTGATTGTGACCAATGAAGATGGAGCTGATGAAGCTATATTTTTCGGGGAAGTATCAGTAAGAGGCATCAATGGATACGTTTAATGATACCGGGAGGAACTATGTTATTAACTTTTGATGTTGGCAACACCAATGTTGTCATGGGGGTTTACAAAGAAAATCAGTTGTTGACCAATTGGAGAATGGCTACAGATCATTCTAAATCAGCAGATGAACTTGGAATTTTCATAACACAGCTTTTTAAATACGAGAATTTGGAAGTTGATGAAGTCCAGGACATCATTATTTCTTCTGTTGTTCCTCATGTTATGTATTCATTGCTTCATATGGCGCAAAAATATTTTGATAAAGAGGCTATCGTAATCGGTCCTGGCATTAAAACAGGCATGAATATCAAATATGATAACCCAAGACAAGTAGGAGCGGATAGAATCGTCAATGCGGTGGCCGGATTTAAAAAATATGGTGGTCCTTTAATCATAATTGATTTTGGAACAGCAACCACTTTTTGCGCAGTGAGCGAAAAATGCGAATATCTCGGTGGATCAATTCTTCCGGGTATCAAAATTTCAGCAGATGCGCTCTATGAACGTGCTGCGAAACTCACTCGTGTAGAACTTATAAAACCGGATCGAGTCATTTGCAAAAATACCACACAAAGTGTTCAGGCAGGCATCATTTATGGCTATGTGGGCAGCGTGGATTATATAGTGGGCAAAATGAAACAAGAGCTAGGCGGTAATGATATCAAAGTAATTGCAACAGGTGGTTTGTCCACTTTAATTGCTTCTGAATCAAAAGAAATTCAAATTGTGGATAAATTTCTAACTCTAGATGGCTTGAACTTCATATATCATATGAACCGTCATCCCAAACCAGTAGAGGAACTGAAGTAAGTGAGGCATTATGAGAATTGGTAATATTGAACTTAAAAACGATGTTGTTCTTGCCCCGATGGCCGGAGTGACAGATTTGGCATTCCGATTGATTTGCAAGAAATTTCATGAAGGATTGATGGTCAGTGAAATGATCAGTGTCAACGCACTATATTATAAAGATCAAAAGACACAAAGATTAATGAAGATCCTTGAGGAAGAACGCCCGATCTCGTTGCAAATTTTCACGGCGGAACCTGACAAACTTGAAGCAATTCAAGATGTACTCAATGGTCATAACAATGACATACTTGACATCAACATGGGTTGTCCCGCTTCTAAAATTGTCAATAACGGCGAAGGCTCAGCGTTGATGAAAGATCCAAAAAAAGCAGAAAAGCTTTTGAAAATGGCCGTGCGTATTTCTACCAAACCGGTTACTGTGAAAATCAGAAAAGGTTGGGATGATCAATCTGTCAATGCGGTTGAAATTGCAAAAATCGCTGAGGCGTCAGGTGTGGAGGCCATTGCTATTCATGGAAGAACGCGTGAACAACTCTATACAGGAAAAGCGGACTGGCAAATCATCAAAGCTGTAAAAGACGCGGTTAGAATACCAGTAATCGGTAATGGTGATGTTTTTACTGTAGAAGATGCGAAAAATATGAAGGAACAGACCAATTGCGATGGGATCATGGTTGGGAGAGGAATTCAAGGCAATCCTTGGCTTTTAGGTGAGATTGCAGCCTACCTGAAAGGCGAGCCCATTATTAATCATCCCACCAGGTCCGAACGACTAATGACGGTGCTTGAACATTACGACAATCTAATCACTTATAAAGGCGAGCATATAGCAACTCTTGAGATGAGAAAGCATGCAGCTTGGTATCTAAAAGGTATACCGAAAGCCGCCCACTATAAAAACGAAGTGAATAGTGTCAGCGACGTGAAAATATTGAAAAGCATACTTGTTGAAGCGTTCAGCTAAGTTGACTTTGGTACATCGCTATAATATAATAAACTGAATATAAACAAAAAAATGGGAGGAATTTCATATGGAGAATTTAAGTGAATTGCTACAGATTCGTAGAGACAAACTATCGAAATTAAGAGAAATTGGTCAAGATCCATTTAAAATAGAAAAATACGAGCGTACGCATTTTTCGAAACAGATTCATGACGATTTTGATGCCCATGATGGAGTGAAGGTTAGGGTTGCTGGAAGAATCATGGCCAAAAGGGACATGGGAAAGGCATCTTTCATAGATATACAAGATAGTGAAGGCCGTATTCAATCTTATGTAAGAAAAGACGCGCTTGGTGAAGATCAGTACGAAATATTCAAAACTTATGATATCGGTGATATTGTAGGAGTTGAAGGTATCGTTTTCAAAACTCAAAAGGATGAGATCTCTATTAGAGCTGAAGAAGTGATTTTGATGTCCAAGTCTTTGCAAATATTACCTGAAAAGTGGCATGGTTTAAAAGATCAGGAAATCAGATATCGCCAGAGATATGTAGATTTAATCGTAAATCCTGAAGTAAAAGAAAAATTTCTTCAACGTTCAGTTATAATCAAATCGATGAAAGAATACTTTGATCGCGAAGGTTTCCTTGAAGTGGATACACCTGTACTCAGTACCATTGCCGGCGGTGCCACTGCGAAGCCCTTCATCACTCATCACAACACTTTGGACATGGACATGTATATGAGAATCGCCAATGAACTCTATCTGAAAAGACTTATAGTTGGTGGATTCGATAAAGTATACGAAATGGGAAAGATGTTCAGAAATGAGGGCATGTCCATAAAGCACAATCCTGAGTATACTGCGGTTGAACTTTATGCTGCGTATGAAGATTATGAGTATATGATGAAACTCACTGAAAATGTTGTTGCTTATTGTTGTGAAAAAGTACATGGGACAACTGAAGTGAACTATCAAGGCACAGTGATTGATTTTAAACCACCTTGGATCCGATTTTCAATGCATGAACTCGTTGAGAAGAAAACCGGAGTGAATTTCTACGAAATCGCTACCGATGAGGAAGCCCGTAAAATTGCCAAGGAACAACTTCATTTAGAGGTTGAGACTAGAATGTCCAGAGGTCATCTTGTTAACCTTGCTTTTGAGGAGTTTTGCGAGTCTGATTTGATACAACCAACTTTCGTGTTACATCACCCGGTTGAAGTATCACCTCTTGCCAAGAGAAATCCAGACAATCCTTCTATCACCAATAGATTTGAAGCCTTTGTCAACACCTGGGAGATTGCCAATGCATTTTCTGAGCTTAATGATCCGATTGATCAAAAACAGCGATTTGAGGATCAGTTGTTACAAAAGGAAGCTGGAGATGATGAAGCGCATATGATGGATGAGGACTTTATCAATGCACTTGAAGTCGGACTTCCTCCAACGGGAGGACTTGGTATAGGTGTAGATCGTTTAATTATGCTAATCACCAATGCAACTTCAATCAGAGATGTCATTTTGTTCCCTACCATGAAACCAATCAAATAGTAAATCAAAATATTCTGGAATCTTTGCTACCATTCTAAGCAGTAAGGATTCCAGCTTTTTTTTGAGATTTTATATTTTCTCATGTTTAAAGGTCGCGTTCAGGGGTATCAATAAATTTGTCAGCAGATTTCAATTTTTTTTAATAAAAACGATAATAAACTGTTGACTCAAAGCCGAGTATGTAGTAAGATAATCAAGTCGCCTTAAGGTGGCAACAAAGTGGATCAAAACACTTTGTGAAAAAAGCAAAATCGATGTTGACAAACGAAAGTGCGGATGATACAATGATTAAGTTGTCGCAACCGATGTGGCAACAAAAAAGAAAAATAGAACCTTGAAAATTGAACAGCTTAAATGAAAAAACCAAACGCAATTCATTTGGTGAGCAATCACCGGATAGAAAAGTGATAACGGGTTTCGAAAGAAACCAAAAGAACTAAGTTAG
>JAGXHV010000027.1 GCA_024636005.1 Bacillota bacterium | reverse complement strand
ATGCGATAGTAAACGCTGCCAACCATTCACTTCTAGGGGGCGGTGGTGTCGATGGAGCAATACATAAAGCTGCTGGACCAAAGTTACTTGAGGAGTGTAAAACTCTTGGAGGATGCAAGACTGGCGAGTCCAAAATGACCAAAGGGTACAATCTGCCCGCTGAATATGTGATTCACACGGTTGGACCTGTTTGGGAAGGTGGTATGAAGGGTGAGGCGAAACTTCTCAAATCATGTTATCGCAGTGCTCTTGATTTGGCGTACAAACATAATCTGGAGAGTATAGCATTCCCTCTTATATCATCAGGTGTATTCGGATATCCAAAAGATCAAGCTTTACAAGTTGCAATATCTGCAATCAGTGAATTTCTGATGGACCATGAGATGATGATCTACCTTGTCGTATATGATCAGAGTGCTTTTGTGCTATCTGGAAAATTGTTTGCTTCCGTCAAAGCATTTATAAATGACAATTATGTGGAAGACCATCAGATTTTAGATAGAAACCTTAATTATGAAATGGAAGTTTGTTGTTCTTCTGGGTCAATGCGGAGTCTTGACGATGTCCTTGAAGAATTGCAGGAAACTTTTTCCGAGCATCTGATTCGTATGATTGATCTGAAGGGCAAAACCGATGTGGAAACCTATAAGCGCGCCAATGTGGATCGCAAGCTTTTTTCTAAAATACGAAGTGACAAATACTATAGACCAAGTAAAACAACTGTAATTGCTTTTTCCATAGCCCTTGAACTGAATCTTGACGAAACCAAGGATTTACTTGAGAAGGCGGGATTCGCGCTTTCCAGGAGCAGTAAATTTGATTTGATTATCGAATACTTCATCAATGGAGGCAACTTCAACATCCATGAAATCAACGAAGCTTTGTTCGCGTTTGATCAATCTTTGCTAGGTGTGTAAAATGGAATGACAATGTCGCCTTTCATGCGACCTATCCATCTGATCGTAATGTTATTCTTAACTTAGAAAATTTAGAGGAGGATAATATTATGAAAAAGAATTTGGCGGAACTGATATTTATACTGGATCGTAGCGGTTCTATGAGTGGACTAGAAAGTGATACGATCGGTGGTTACAATTCCATGCTTAGGAAACAAATGGATACTGAAGGTGAGGCTTTCATTACAACTGTCTTGTTTGATGATGAATATGAACTCTTGCATGATCGTATCAATCTGAAAGGTGTCAGACCAATCACAGAAAAAGAGTATTTTGTTAGAGGTACCACCGCTCTTCTTGATGCCATCGGTAAATCGATTCAAAAGATCATTAATGTTCAAAAGAATACTTCAGAAGACGAAAAGGCTGAAAAAATCCTATTCGTTATCACTACGGACGGGCTTGAGAATGCGAGTAGAGAATATTCCTACAAGAAAATCAAAGCCATGATAGAAAATCAAAAGAAAAAGTATGGATGGGAGTTCATTTTTCTGGGTGCCAATATCGATGCCGCTTCAGAAGCTGAGAAATTTGGAATCGACAGTAACCGAGCGGCACAATTTCACAACGATAAGGAAGGTATTGAGCTGAACTACAAAGTTGTGAGTGAAGCCATCAGTGAATTGCGTTCTAGCAAGACACTTTCAAGTGATTGGAAGAGTAGCATTGATGAAGATTATAAAAAACGTAAGCAGTAATCTGGACGATCAACCGCCATTTCCGTACCTGGTACGCAAATGGCGGTTCTTTGATTTTCACAGGTGTAATATAAACTTAATGCAAGTGATTTCAATGACTTTGACGATTTTTAAGGTTTTGACAAGTGTGTTGTGGGAACAGTTATAATGCTATAAATTTCTTTCGGTGACAAACTTGAAAACTTAATTTAGCATAAACGAATTGCATGCAGGTATACAAAACTCTTTTATAAGCACATACTGAGTAAAGGCACAGAATGGGATATATACTGCATCAGATTCATGTGCGATTAAATCGGAGGACAACAGAAATGGAAAGAAAACCTGTAGCAACACAACGCAACATAAAAGCGAGAAAGATCACTTATTACATTTTAGGAGCATTAGAGATCTTGTTTGCATTCAGACTTGTCTTTAAAGTGCTTGGAGCAAATCCGGAAAGTATGTTTGTAAATGTGATTTATTCACTCACTAATATATTTTTAGCACCGTTTGAAGGTATTTTCAGAATGGCAGTGACAGATGGCATCGAGACTCAATCCGTTTTGGAACCACAATTATTGATTGCAATGGCTTCTTATGCAGTACTGGCATGGGGAATTGTCAAATTGATCGAATTGAACGGTAGACAAAAAGATACTATGAACTAAAAATGAAAAGAGGTAACATATGATAAGTTTTATTAAAAAGGCACTAACCGTCAGTTTATGTTTTCTAATTGTATTTATGACGGCTGCACCGATTTTTGCTGTCGAAGGCACAACTGATTATTCTTCACACTGGGCAAAAGTGGACATCCAGACTGCACTAGATACTGGGATGGCAACGGGATATCCAGATGGAACATTTAGACCTGATCAAGCCATTACAAGAGCTGAGTTTGTTACTATGATTAATAACAAGTATGAATTTATTGATACTACAGATTCCACATTCAGTGATATCACAGCTGATGCTTGGTATGCGGCATTTATTGATGCGGCAGTTGCGGCAGGCTATATAACTGGTTACTCAGATGAGACAGTTAAACCAGATGCAAGCATTACCAGACAAGAAGCTGCAGTTATTTTCAACATATTGAATGAACTTACTGCTGTATCGGACACTCCAGATTTCACTGATGCTGCTCTGATAGCAGATTGGGGTAGAGATGCAATTATTGCGGTATCTGAAAAAAATATTATGATCGGTTATCCGGATGGAAGTTTCAAGCCTGACAATCAGATTACAAGAGCTGAAGCAATTATAGCAATTATGAACAGTTTCAATTATTCAGAATCAATTGCTGGTGAACCTGCTGTCGTTATTCCTGTGATAGTCGACCCAGTTATTGTTGATCCAGGAACTCCTGTAGTACCACCAGTACCTGTTGTTCCAGAAATACCAGTTGATGTGGAAGCACCAGCAATCGCTCCTGTTGAACTAGGTTTGGCAGGCGATTTTGTGATACTTTCAAAAGCCGGAATTTCAACAATTCCGAATTCATCAATCACTGGAAACATTGGTGTCAGCCCAATTGATGCAACAGCAATCACAGGTTTTTCATTGACAGCAGATGCTACAAACGTTTTTTCGACATCTGATCAAGTCACTGGAAAAGTATATGCTGCGACATTTTCTGCACCGACACCAACTAATTTGACTACTGCAATCAGCAACATGGAAACAGCTTATACTGATGCTGCCGGAAGAGCTGCTGATTATACTGAACTTCATGCGGGAGACATCAGTGGAAAAACACTTACTCCTGGCGTATACAAGTGGGGAACAGGAGTCATTATGAATACAGACGTTACACTTGAAGGCGATGCGGATGCTGTTTGGATCTTCCAGATAGGCGAGGGTATCACTCAGGCCAATGGCGTCAAAATCATCCTGAAAGGTGGAGCACAGGCCAAGAACATCATTTGGCAGTCAGCTCAAACCGTTTCAATTGGAACTGGTTCACATTTTGAAGGCATCGTACTGACTCAAACCAATATCACACTAGGAACAGGTGCTTCAATCAACGGAAGACTGCTTGCACAAACAGCAGTCACATTAGATCAAAGCATCGTTGTCGCTCCTTGATGAAAATAATTACCGCCATATGCGTACCTGGTACGCAAATGGCGGTCGAGCGTAAGGAAAACCTGAAAGTAGGTATTCCTTACGCTTTTTTTTTATTCATATTATTGATATAATGAGGACAAATAAAATAAGTGAGGTTATCATGAGACATTTTAGTAAATTATTGATTATACTATGCATATTGAGCAGTGTAATGATTCTGGGTGGTTGCAATGCAAAGACACCTGATAATGTAGTCGAATTCGATCCAGTTACAGTGGATCCATCGGATTATCCAGTTGCAACGATAGAGCTTGAGACAGGAGAATTGATAAAAATCGCTCTGTTTCCTGAGATTGCACCAAACACAGTGAACAATTTTATCGCACTTAGCCAGGAAGGCTTTTATGATGGACTTGATTTTCATCGCGTGATTAAGGACTTTATGATTCAAGGCGGCGACCCGATTGGCACGGGAATGGGTGGACCTGGCTACACCATTAAGGGAGAATTTACAGCAAATGGTTTCCCCAATGGACTTAAGCATACAAGAGGTGTGGTCTCAATGGCAAGAACACGTGAAATGGATACGGCGGGATCGCAATTTTTTATAGTCCAGACGGACTATAAATCACTCGATGAACAATACGCCAGTTTTGGTTATGTCTTTGAAGGCATAGAAGTGGTAGACCGCATCGCTGAAGTGGCTAAAGATAAAAATGACAAACCACTTGAAGCGGTTATCATGAAAAGCATTGTAATAGAATTGAACGGGTATGAAGCCGGTGAAGTCATCAAAAATTAGGGGGAATATCTTTGCCAACAATCAGAACGATTCAGGGCAGCAGCAAACTATATAAGATTTGGGAGAGATTCGTCACAAAGGGTGAAATAGACGCGTCATTCATCCGCAAAGGCATTGCGGATTCTTGGATCAGAAGCAGCGCATACGGTATTGATCCATATGATGAATCCATACGGACAAAAATAGACAAAAGAACTCTTGAGAAAAGGAAGAAAGCGTTTGAACCCTTTCTTAAGATTGCATTTCCATTTATGGAAACCATATATCGTGATATAGGCGATAGCGGTATGGAGGTTCGGTTTACCGATGCAGAGGGTTATGTACTAGCCTATCTGGGTGACGAGGTCGTATACGCCGAACGCGACCGCTATGAAGGCATAAATGTCTCGGAAGAAGAAGTGGGCACCAACGCCATAGGCATAGTTCTGAAAAAAGGTATGCCTTATCAGGTGAGTGGTCCAGAACACTACATCAAGATTTTTCATGGCATCACGACTTCCGCGGCTCCAATTAAGGACGATGAAGGCAATGTTTTGGCGGTGCTCAGCATCTCAGAAAAAAATGACATAGTTCATCCACACACTTTAGGAATGATACTCGCATCCGCTCTAGCCATTGAACATGAAATCAAACTTATCAAAAGTAATGTTGAACTGAGGAGAGTCAATAACCATTTGGATGCAATCATGCAAACCATTGTTGAGGGCATCATGACGATTTCGCATGATGGTGTCATTACAGATGTCAATCTTTTTGCACAAAAGATATTCAAAAGGCAGTATTCAGAACTCATAGGAAAGACGATTGATGAGATCACGGGCAAACCGATTATGAATATGATCCGAAATGAAATTTCCGCAACTGAGGAAAAAGAAGTGCAATTCAGTGTAGGGGGAAGGAAGAGAACCATACTGTTTTCATTCAAACCCATTCATTACAAAGACGACAATCTCAGAGAATATTTGATTACATTCAGAGAAACCAAAAATGTTTATTCACAAGTCAATAAACTCTTTGGCTCTAAAGCGATTTATACATTTGATGACATTCTCGGATCGAGTAAATTGATTAAAGATGCCGTCAGGTTGGCAAGGACTGTAGCTGTAACAGATGCAACCATACTTTTACACGGTGAAAGTGGAACCGGAAAGGAAATGTTCGCACAAGGGATTCATAATGAATCCCCTAGAAAAAAATATTCATTTGTTTTCATCAATTGTGGAGCTATTCCAAGGGACCTTGTTGCCAGTGAACTTTTTGGATATGAGGAAGGTGCCTTCACAGGTGCCAGAAAAGGTGGCAATCCTGGTAAGTTCGAGCTTGCTGACGGGGGAACACTGTTTCTGGATGAAATTGGAGATATGCCACTGGATACCCAAGCGAATTTGCTTCGTGTGCTTGAAACCAAGGAAGTGGTGAGAGTTGGTGGCAATGAAGTGATCCCTGTGGATGTCAGAGTTATTGCTGCGACACACAAAGATTTGGTGGAAGAAGTTAGAAAGGGCAATTTCAGAAGCGACCTTTTTTACAGGTTGAATGTCATGCCGATTCATACCCCTTCGCTTAGAGATCGCAAAGAAGATATAAGGGTTCTCGTGGATTATTTTTATCTCCAGTTTACAAAAAATGAAAAGAAGAAAGCATCAATCGATGAGAGTTTTTACACGTTGATGAAACAATTCTCGTGGCCAGGCAATGTTAGAGAGCTTCAAAATGTCATGCAGATGATCACCAACATCAATACTGATAAAAAACGTCTTTCAAGCCAGCATATTCCTGAATATATCAAAGAAAAAGTTGGCGTGGTCACAGCAAGTGATCAGGAAGAATTGTTTGTGAGACCTCTTAATTTAATTGAGAAAGAAGCAATAATGAATGCTCTAAAAGCTTCGGGCCATAATGTGGTTCAAGCGGCAAAAATGCTCGAAATTGGAAGAACCACACTATATAGAAAAATGGAAAAGTATAATATAATCTAACAAAATGTACCTTATTGAAACATGTGTTTCGATTCGGTACATTTTTATTGTGTTAAACGCTTAATTGTGAACCATATTGAAACACTTTCTGATTTTATAGTAGAATTGCATTAAATCAGTAGGTGTTTCATTCTATTTAAGTATAAAAATTAAAAAAATATGGATTTTACACACGAGCTATATCAACGCTCGCATTAAAATACACATTTGGTTTCGATATAATATAAAAAAATGGCTAGATAATTGCATATATTAATGTTGGAGGTGCAATTATGAAGAAAACTTTATTACAAGTTGGGATATTAGCAACTTTTTTCCTGATTCTAAGCGAGAAAATATCTATGACCAATATTATTTTTGCTGGTTTTGTCGGCCTCCTAGTTTATAAGCTTAATGAGCCTGATGGTGAATTAGGAAGAAACATTAATTTTAAATCAATCCCAATTTGGACCATTTTTGTTTCAATGCTCTTTTTTGAAGTGGTCAAAGCCAATCTTCAAGTAGCAAAAATTGCATTGTCCATGGATATGAAACTTGATCCCAAAGTCATTGTCTACGAGAGTAGAATAAGCGACCACTGGCTATTGACCATCCTTGCGAATGTAATCACACTCACTCCAGGTACTATGTCGGTGGACATCTGTGGGAACAAGCTGAAGATCCACTGTTTGAATCAGGAATACGCAGACGGAGTGAACTCAATGGTACTGGAAAAACTACTTTTTAAGATAGAAGGTGGAAACATTGGATAGATTTCTTATAGGCGCTATCATTTTTCTTGGCATCACAGTTTTACTTTGTATGGTTCGCGTCATTAAAGGACCTACAAAAGGCGATCGAATCATTGGAATCAATGTAATAGGCACCAAGACAATGGTGATTATCGCCATGGTTTCATTCATATTGAAGGAAACGTATTTCATTGATGTCGTGATTGTTTATGCATTGATCAGTTTTATTGGGTCTTATGTGGTATCTAGAGAAATATCTGGAGGGGTTAACGATGATCGATCTGATATCTAAATTTCTAATTGCATCAGGATTGTTCTTTTTTCTGGTCGGTACTATTGGTATCCTCAGATTTCCAGATGCGTTGACTAGAGCTCATGGTGCTGCAAAAGCCGATACTTTGGGTGCGGTATTATGTATTTTAGGACTGGTTTTACAATCGGGATTCAGCCCAGTGACACTCAAACTCATTTTAATCATCTGTTTTTTATGGACAGCAAATCCAACTGCTACTCATATGATCGCCAGAGCGATTTACTCTAAAGATTTCGAGGAGGAATGATTATGGATATATTCATTGCCATAGTGTTGATCATCATGATTGTGGGATCAATTGCTGCTGCTAAAACCAAGAATATTCTCAGTGCCATTATCATTTTCATGGTGTATACATTGATGATGTCCATTTTATGGCAAAAATTGAATGCACCTGATTTGGCAATCACTGAAGTGGCGGTCGGAACAGGAATCACTTCCATATTGTTTTTATTGACCTATAGAAAGATCAAGGTGGTTAAAAAATGAAGCAACTATCAGCTGTTGTGATCACAATGATATTCATCGGATTTCTTTTGATGGCGGTAGTAGAGATGCCGGCAATTGGTTCAGATGATCCCACTGTGCACAACGAGGTCATGGACAAATATATAGAAGACGCTATCAAAGATACCGGTGCGACCAATATTGTGTCGGCGGTCATTTTGGATTATAGGGCGTTTGACACTTTTATAGAAGCCACTGTCATATTCACGGCTTTCATTTTTGTCAGAATTATGTTGAAGGAAAGGGGAACTGAAGATGAAGAGTAGAATAGTTATAAATATTATCAATTTGTTGTTGCCTTTCATTCAAGTATTTGGAATCTATGTGATTTTATTTGGTCATATCTCTCCAGGTGGCGGATTCGCTGGGGGAAGTATTTTAGGCGCAAGTATGATCATATATCGATTTTTAAATGGCAGTGAGAAAACAGATGAGAAATTTAAAAAGAACTATTTAATGAAGATCATAAGCAGTGCACTTGTACTTTATGGCATGATCAAAGGTTCTGTTTTTGTAGGGGCATTTTTCGGAGGACATTCTATAATTGGCACTGGAGTTCCAGGGACACTTCTAAGTGGAGGCTTTATCTTACCTCTCAATATTTTGATTGGTGCAGTGGTTGCCATAACTTTTTATTTCATAGCGACATTATTCGAAGAAGGAGATGCGGGTCATGGCGATGTTATGGACTAACTATATTGGTGTTGGAGCGATCATTTTATTCGGTATCGGGTTTATGATTCTTCTTCTCAACAACAACTTGATCAAAAAAATCATTGGAATGAATATTATGGAGACGTCCATTTTTCTTTTGTTTATCACTATTGGAAACATTGACGGCAAGGAGGCACCGATTATTGTTGGGGGGAAAATGAGCGAAGCAGGTTACATCAATCCCATTCCTACAGCATTGATGCTGACCGGAATTGTTGTGGCTGTAAGTGTGACTGCATGCATGTTAGCGCTCACTATCAAATATCACGCATTCTACGGTACCATTGAACTCGATGAAATCAGAGCGATAAGAGGTGAAAGCGATGAGTGAATTTATTTTAAGCAGCACTAGACTGATTCCACTTGTAACGATAATGGGACTGATGATCGGTGCATTTATTATGCCGTTATTGAAAAGCAAAAAAAAGGTTTATGGTTTCTATCTGACGATGAATATCATCGTGTTTGTCCTTAACGTCATAAATTTGAGATATGTAGCTGTACATGGAGCATATCTCCTTGAAATCGGTCATTTCAAAGCGCCTTTTGGTATCGTGTTCAGAATAGGCGAGATTGAGGCTGTCATAGGACTTCTGTTTGCTTTTGTCATGATGATGATCGCATGGTATTCATATTATGGTCTTGAAAAGGAAATATCGAGTAAGCGGATCGGGTTTTTCTATACGCTCATATCACTGCTCCTCGCATCTTTACTCGGAATAGTCTACACTTATGATTTGTTCAATGGATTTGTATTTATTGAAGTGAGTACTTTGGCCGCATGTGGCATTATCGTCATCAAGGATAAAAAAGAGAATATCAAAGCGACATTAAAATATTTAATATTAAGTACACTGGGTTCAGGACTAGTTCTGATGGGCATCGCGCTCGTGTATTCCATGTCAGGTCATCTGAGCATGGGTCACATCCAATCGGTCTTATCATCCAATGTAATTGGGAATGAGAACAGCATTCTAATCAGTTTGATCTTGTTTACCATAGGTCTAGGCATCAAAGGTGCCATGTTTCCCCTTCATATTTGGTTGCCAGATGCGCATTCATCCGCGCCGACTCCTTCAAGTGCAATTCTTTCAGCACTTGTCATTAAAGCGCCTATCATATTTTTAATTAAAATATATTACCTTGTTTATGGTTTTGAAATTCTCTCTGGTACTTATGTGTTGGATTTGTTACTTATTTTTGGATCACTGGGGATGCTGGTGGGTTCACTCCTTGCTCGATCCCAAAAGGAACTAAAAAGAATGATTGCATATTCCAGTGTGTCCCAAATGGGCTATATTTTCTTTGGTATAGGACTCGGTAATCGATTGGGTCTTGGCATGGCAGTGTATCACATAATTGCACATGGTGTGACTAAATCAAGTTTGTTCTTGGCTGCTGGGTCTTTTATTGAACAGACGGGTCATAAAATGATTGATGATTTCAAAGGGATTGGGAAGGAGATGCCAGTGACGCTTGGCATATTTACAATCAGTGCGCTATCTATGATTGGAATTCCCGTTTTGCCAGGCTTTATCAGCAAATGGAATTTATCAATGGCTGCGATTGAAAGTGGACGGATTTATTTGTTGGCTATCTTGCTTGCCAGCAGTTTGCTGAATGCATCATATTATTTCCCAATTATCATCAATGGTTATTTTGGTGAGGATAATTTGGATGGCAAAATTTTCAATTCGAAAAGCAAACCGATCAAGACGCTTATGCCTTTGATCATACTGACAATCGCTATGATTTTGGTCGGATTCATGTCGGGAACAGTTATCGACTTTATAGATCGTGGTATATATTTCAATTAAGAATTCAATTGATATCGGAGACGGAAGATGGAAAAAGTTTTTTTGGTATTACCTTTAATCGTTCCAATACTTGGAGCACTTTTGATATCCAATAGAAAGTTGATTAAAGACTCACAGATTACAAAAGTGGTCGCGGTGACTGTCGTTTTGAATGCAGTTTTGGCTGGTTTATCAATTTACTCGAATCAGCTTACAGAGTTGCACCTTTTAAAAGTGAATAACTTCCTTGATTTATACGTCAGAATCGATCAGTTGAGTAGGCTGTTTACCATACTGGCTTCATTTTTGTGGGTTTTGACCGCTTTTTATTCATTTGGATATATGAAGAACAAACCAAGGCTTAGACAATTTTATTCGTTTTTTACTTTGACGCTTGCTGTTGTCCTTGGTGTGGCTTTTTCCGGAAATCTTTTTACGTTATATGTGTATTATGAACTTCTTACTTTATCCACATTGCCGCTTGTTATGTATAACGGTACTGAGCAAGCGCTTTCCAGTGGCAAAAAATACATTATTTATTCCTTTAGTGGTGCAACGTTTATACTCTTTGGTATGATGCTGCTCTATTCTGTAACTGGTACAATGAACTTTTCGCCAAGAGGGATTTTGACTAATTTTGAAGCGACAGATCATAGTATTTTATTGCTCAGCTACATTGTTATGTTTTTGGGATTTGGTGTTAAGGCAGCGCTTGTGCCATTTCATTCTTGGCTACCTGCGGCCATGGTGGCACCAACTCCGGTAAGTGCTTTGCTACATGCTGTAGCAGTTGTAAAAAGTGGTGTTTTCTCTTTGAT
>JAGXHV010000142.1 GCA_024636005.1 Bacillota bacterium | reverse complement strand
GACAGCCTTATTCATGATCAGATCCTTCCAATTCATTTAAGAATGTCACAAGTGCATCTTCAAAAGAAATGTTGTCTTGCTCGGTTCTCTTTTTGAAAGTTGTGGATTTCTTTTTTTGCATGCGCATCACACGGCTGATGTGCCTGTTGTCGAGAAAAAAATCAATATTGTCATCATCGATGATTTTCCCGTTTTGGTTCATACAAATCCCTTTTTTGGACAAAACCATAGCAGCGAGTCCATTGTCCTGTGTTATGACCAAATCACCACTGACCATGTGGTTGACAATATAATAATCTACGGCATCGCCACTGATGTCTACAGTGATGACTTTTGCATAATCATCTTCCAGTTGTACGGCATGATTCTTGACGGCGATGACCGGGATGCCCCTTTGTTTACAAACCTTGATGGTCTGCTTTACTACAGGGCATCCATCAGCATCAATCCAAACCTTGAGTTCCATAATATTCTCCAATCCTTTTCTTCTCTGAATATTATATCACGCTTTTCCATCATGCCAAAACCTTGGATAAAAACAATTTTGTCCTTTCTTCTTTAGGTGAGCCAAACAACTGCTCAGGTCCACCGATCTCAACAATTTTGCCTTCGTCCATAAACAATATGCGATCTGCCACTTCTTTCGCAAATCCCATTTCGTGAGTAACCACGATCATCGTCATACCTTCTTTGGCCAAATCCTTCATCATTTCGAGCACTTCCCCTACCATTTCAGGATCAAGCGCTGAGGTCGGTTCATCAAACAACATGACATCCGGGCTCATGGCGAGCGCTCTTAGAATCGCAATTCTCTGCTTTTGCCCTCCTGACAATTGATTGGGATATGCATCCCTCTTGTCCATCAGCCCAACCCGCTTCAAAAGCTTCTCTCCAAGTTTGATGGCTTCATCTTTAGGCATATTTTTGAGTTTGATCGGTCCGAGAATTATATTGTCGAGAACTGTTTTATGTGGGAACAAATTGAACCCTTGAAAAACCATTCCGATTTTTTGACGATGCAAATCTATTTTGGTTTTTGCGGAAGTCAAAAGGACACCTTCAAAGTTGATTTCTCCACTGCAAGGATGCTCGAGCATATTCAGACATCTCAGGAAGGTGCTTTTACCCGACCCGCTTGGGCCTATGATTACCACCACTTCACCTTGTTTGATTTCGTGTGATATGCCTTTGAGCACTTCAAGCTTTCCGAATCGCTTGATCAAATTATTGACTTTAATCACTGACTTTCATCCTCCTTTCGATTGAGCCCATTCCTTTAGATAGCGTAAATGTCAGAACAAAATATATAAAAGCCGCAACAATCAATGGCTCGAAAGCAATATAGGTGATGCCCCTGATTGTATCTGTGTTGTACATCAGATCATGGATGCCGATTACTGATACAATCGCAGATTCCTTGATGAGTACAATAAACTCATTGCCAAGTGCTGGCAGTATATTCTTCAGTGCTTGCGGGATAATGATTTCCTTGTAGGTGAGACCAATTGGCATCCCAAGCGATCTTGCCGCTTCCATCTGCCCTTTGTCCACAGCTCCGATTCCCGCTCTGATAATTTCAGCAATATATGCCGAGCTGTTGATGCTCATGGCTATGATGCCCGCGGTGAACATCGGTATACCCTGAACTCCATAATATACGATATAAAGTTGAATGAGCAATGGAGTCCCTCTGATGAATTCTATATATGCAGTGGCGATTCCCTTTAGAATCTTATTACCTGACGTTTTCATGAGGGATAAAATTAATCCCCCAAGAACGCCAAATACTACAGTGAGTAGAGATAAGATCAAAGTGGTATATGTTCCATTTAAAAAGAACTTATAATACTTTTCTATAAAACTGAAATTCATATCGTCACCCTATTTCAAAGAATCGCTTAATTCAACTGCCTCAGTGATGAATTGATCGAGTGTTCCCGATGTCATCAAATCCTCAAGTACAATATTGATTGTGTCAAGAAACTCTCCCGTATTTTGTTTGACAGCTATTGCTGAGCCATCTTCAGAATCAAATTCGATTTCAGTCACTGCAAGATCGCTGTTGGCTTTAACGTAGGAATTCGCTACTGGTGATACCAATACTATGGCATCGATTTTACCTGTTTTGAGTTCTAAGATTAGATTTGGAATTTTATCAAGACTCTTGACTGACGAATCTACAAATTCTGTAATCGCAAGTTCTTCTTGGATAGTTGATTTTTGAACTCCAATGGTCTTGCCACTATATCCATCCATACTGTTTAGTGTTTCTAAATCTTCAGTTCGAACAATCACAGCCTGATTTTCTTTGTAGTACACGTTTGAAAAATCGACACTTTGCTTACGTTCATCGGTCGGAGTCATACCCGCTATGATCAAATCAATTTTTCCAGCTGTGAGAGCCGGTAACAATCCTTCAAATTTCATATCGATGATTTTCAGTTCCACACCAATTTCTTCCGCAATTTTCTTTGCGATTTCAATATCAAATCCAACTATAGTATCCACACCATCCACTTCAACATGAAATTCATATGGTGGGTAATCCGCTGAAGTGCCTAAAACCAAAACGCCATTTTCTTTTATCTTCGCCATTGCATCATCTGTTGAACCAATTGCGGCTGAACAACCGCTCATCGTGCCTAAAATTAAAATAACCGCCATTAAAATCAATAATCCTTTTTTCATTTCACACTCTCCTATTTATTCATTATTTTGGGTTTTTATGCATTTTTAGCAATAAAAAAAGTCCCTTTCGCGGACTCCATAGCACACAAAATCCATTACATTGGGACGAAGTTTCCTCCGCGGTACCACCCAATTTAGCAAAATTTGTGCTCTCTCCTCAGTACGGACTATAAAGTCGATACCTATTCCAAATAACGGTGGACAACCGGTTCACCTTACTTAATTTCTTGTGAACTGCTCGAAAAAGTTCTCAACATTTTCAAATTGTATGAGCTCGCACCACTTCCCATATCGCTGAACCAGATTCAATGTATTTTCTTTTTCTCAAATGCATTTTCATATTAACTTGTGTTTAATTATACATACGAAGCAATACTCTGTCAAACCTTTTTTTGAAAATATGTTATAATATTTTGAAACTACTGTAAGGAGAACGTTATGAGACCTATCATAGATTTACACATGCATACCACAGCATCAGATGGTACCCAGACACCAGCTGAATTACTGGAAGCCATCAAAGAAAAGAACATCGCTCTCTTTTCAATCACTGATCATGACTCCATAGAAAATATCGATGAGATGATTCTGCTCGCCAACGAAGCAGGTATCCCGTTCATTCCTGGCGTTGAAATTTCCGCTATGTACAATGGACAAGAATTCCATCTGCTGACTTATGGGATCAAAACCGACGATGCGAAACTTCAAAACATCTTATCTGTCAATCAAACAATCAGGGAATCACACAATCATAAAGTGATTGAGCACGTCAGCACATTTGTGCCAGAAATAAATACAACAGATTATTTGGCTTACGAGAGAAATCCGAAATCAGGAGGTTGGAAGTCAGAAAATTATCTTTCAATCAAAAATATCACCCGTTCACTCAATGATTTTTTTGATATTGTGGGTAAGATGGAAGACCAACTGATATTTCCAAAACTTGAAGAGATTTTACCTAAATTAAACAGTCTTGGATATCCTGTCGTTCTTGCCCACCCGCCAGCGTACAATCGAAGACAAATCTTATCCTTCAGCACACTTGACGAATTGAGGGATTTGGGACTTTCAGGAATAGAATGTTACAGCCCATATTTTAGATTCGAATCCGACACAACCTATTACCGTAACTATTGTAAACGGAATGGTATGTTGATAACATGTGGTTCGGATCATCATGGCGGCTTTATCCCAACAAGAGTCATGGGTGTTCCAAGGATAGTCGCTCAGCAGATTAGTTATGATCGCTTGCTCAGATTTGCCAGATAGAATGATAACATTAAAAAGAACATGTCACACTGGACTTACCGGTGGACATGTTCTTTCCTTACATATACATATTATAATGCGTCATCTATCGTTTCCACTTCAGCCGCTTGATTCTTTCCTAAGTAACCTGGAATGTCAAGACCTGCCATATTGAAGAGTTCATTAAGTGGAGGAACTGATCCCATCATGCCTGAAACAAATTTGGCAGTGCTGGTTTTACCATCATCCTTACCCAAACTGTCCCATACAGTGATTTTATCAATTTTTATATTCTTGATGGCTTCCACTTGCTTTTCAACAAGTTCAGGTAATTTGTCGACAATCATGAGTTTCATTGCAGCATCTGGTGTTCCAGCAGCTTCAACAATCGCCTTGAAACCTTCAGCTTGTTTGATCAACATTTCATTGATACCGCGTGCCTCTGCTTCAAGTTTTAAGTAAATCGCATCCGCCTCACCTCTGGCGTGACGTCTGATACGTTCCGCTTCAGCTTCGGCTGCAATTTCTATACGTTGCTTGTCAATTTTGGATTGAACAATCTGGTCAGCTTCTTTTGTTGCTTGCTCAAGTTCAGCACGGGCGATTTCAGCAGCTTTTTCTGCAACATAGGATTCTTCGAGTGCTTTGGCATGCTGGATTTTTTCTGCAGCTACCGCTCGTTTGTTTGCAACTGCTTCCATTTCACGTCTTATTGCATCGGATTCCGCAATCTTGATTTTAGATTGATTCTCACCTTCAACTGCTGTTGCATTGGCATCAGCCACTTTAACTCTCTGATCCATAACCGCCTGAGCTTCACCGATGGAACCGTCTCTGGTTTTTTGAGCCACTGATATTTTCGCATCATTGACCGCTTTGGCTGCAGCTTCTTTTCCAAGTGCGTCGATATAACCGGATTCATCACTGATATCTGTTATGTTGACGTTGATCAATCTTAGACCAATCTTTTGAAGTTCCGATTCCACATTATGTGAAACTTCCATTAAAAACTTATCTCTGTCGGTATTGATTTCCTCAATGTCCATTGTCGCTACAACAAGACGCAATTGACCAAAAATGATATCTTTGGCAAGTTCTTGAATTTCAGCGAGTTTAAGACCCAACAATCTCTCAGCAGCATTCTGAACGATATCAGGTTCAGTACTGATTCCGACTGTAAATCTTGAAGGCACATCAATACGGATATTCTGTTTCGAAAGTGCGTTTTGAAGATTGACTTCAATGGATATTGGTGTCAAATCAAGGTATTCATACGCTTGGAATACTGGCCATATAAATGTGGCTCCACCATGAATACTCTTGGCGCTCTTCATTCCCGCTTCATTTGAACCAACTAAACCGTATTTGACAAGAATCTTGTCAGACGGACATTTTTTATATCTGGACAACAATGCAATCACTAGACCAAATACAAATAAAACAGCCAATGAAGTGAACATCAATCCCGATAAGTTACTAGGCAACATGTTTTTCCCCCTTTAAATTTTGTGTTGTGTTACTAATAGCATGGATGTGCCGATGATTCCTACGACTTCCACCTGAGAGCCTGACTTCAGAATTTCGCTATCATCTGTGTAGGCTTCAAGTTCCATTAAACCGCCTTGTACTGAGAGCATTATTTTACCTGTTTTTTCTCTATTGGGAGGTATGGGTATGTATACTTCGCCCACAAGTCCAATTGTGTTTTGAATTCTGAGACTTCCACTACGTTGCAATTTGCTGATTGCGAAGAAAAGTCCCATGGAAATCGCTACAAAAACCGAGCCTATCAGTACTGATAAGATAGCAACTATAAGTGGTGAAAACCCACTCTCTAGCATCCACAGTCCACTCCATCCGAAAAAAGTGAAAAATGCCACTAAATTTCTGACAGAGAAGAGGGTTGCACTACTGCCACCTTCAATGTCCACATCACCATCACCGTTGAAATCCACATCGATATCCCCTGACATCCCAAGGAATGTCATAATAGTCTGGATCACTAAGATTATGGATGCTGGTACTGCAACGTAAAGATAAAATCTATCCACCTGATTCACCTCCTCTAAACATATCCTACCATAGTGCTGATACAAGTGTCTTAAGAATGGATTAAATTTGTCTTAATCATAAAACAAGAGTGCCGTGCACTCGTGTTTTATGATTAAGACACGCGTAGTTAAGTTTCCGTAGGAAACTTATTAGCGTCTCTGCTGATATTTCATTATATAACAGACAAACCTTATAGTAACTCCGACTTTGCACAGCACTCGTGTTTTATGATTAAGACAACGCAATGTGCAAAGTGCGCGTGATTTATTTGCCATTAAATGTTACAATAATATCATTGATAATATAACAAAATAAATAGAAATGATATGAGGATTTGAGTATGTCTATTCTGAAAAATACACAAAAAATGCGGAATATCTTCATTATCTGTATGATCTCAGTATTAAT
>JAGXHV010000026.1 GCA_024636005.1 Bacillota bacterium | reverse complement strand
GACATTGAGATCTGAGAGCACCTCAGTCCACTCTCTATTTTCATTTTTATCGAAAAAGCCCACTTGCTCAGGGGTTTTGACTTTGACATTCATTTTAGCGCGTACACCGTTCGTATCCAAAAACGCTCTGGACAGATCGATTACAGATTGGCCTTTCCACTTCATGATCAGTCGTCCTGAATCAGTCACTTTCGCAACAACAGTGGCCTCCAGGTTTTCAGCCCCACACATTTCAATGAATCGATTCGCATCCTCTGGAGCCACAACTACAGCCATGCGCTCTTGGGATTCAGAAATCGCCAGTTCGGTTCCATCTAAACCTTCATATTTTCTTGGGATGACATCGAGATTCACTTCAAGACTGTCTGCAAGTTCTCCAATTGCGACAGATACGCCACCAGCACCAAAATCATTGCACCTCTTGATCAGACGTGTGACATTTCCATCCCTGAAAAGTCTTTGGATTTTTCGTTCCACAGGCGCATTTCCTTTTTGCACCTCTGCTCCGCACTCTAAAAGACTGTCCTCATCATGTGCTTTTGAAGAACCCGTCGCACCTCCTACACCATCTCTTCCAGTAGCACCGCCGACCAATATGATCACATCTCCAGGAACTGGAGTTTCTCTAATGACGTTCTCTTTTGGAGCTGCACCAATCACTGCGCCAACTTCCATTCTTTTCGCAAGGAATCCGTCATCATATATTTCAGAAACATGACCGGTCGCAAGACCAATCTGATTGCCATAAGCGCTGAAACCCGCTGCTGCTTTTTGGGTAATCACTTTCTGTGGCAATTTTCCTTCTATAGTAGTATGGATTGGCAGTGTAGGATCTGCCGCTCCAGTTACTCTCATACTTTGATAAACATAGCTTCTACCCGAGAGTGGATCTCTGATTGCTCCACCAAGACATGTTGCGGCGCCACCGAAAGGCTCGATCTCAGTAGGATGATTGTGCGTCTCATTTTTGAACATCAACAACCAAGGTTCCATCCGGTCATTGACATCCACTTCGATTTCTATGCTACAGGCGTTGATTTCCTCAGAAACATCAAGATCCTCGAGTCCACCACTTTTTCTTAGTGATTTCATGTTGATTGTGGCGAGGTCCATAAGTGACAAGGATCTGTCTTTAAGTGGGTATACAAAGTTCCTCAAGTGAATATAATGTTCGTAAGCGGATTTCATGGACTCAGCAAATGGACCGTCCTCAAATTCGACATCCGTGATCTCAGTCATGAAAGTCGTATGTCTGCAGTGATCGGACCAATAGGTGTCGATGACCTTGAGTTCTGTAACGGTCGGATTTCGATTTTCCTCATCCTTAAAATAAGACCTGACAAAGGTGATGTCAGCAGCTGACATTGCAAAGCCCATGTCATTTCTGAATGTTTCAAGCTCATCTGGAGCAAACTCAATAAACCCGCCTATAATTCCCACCGCTTCAGGGGTATGAAATTTCATTTCAAGTGTCTCTGGTGAATCAAGTGGCACTTCATGTGCTTCCACTGGATTGATCAGATATGCTTTGATTGGTGTCATGGCATCCAAATCCAGATCACCTTCAAAGCTGAAGATTTTTGATGCCGACATGCTAGGACGTTCCTTCAGAGTTACAATTTCAATACATTGAAGTGCTGAGTCCGCTCTTTGGTCATATTGACCTGGTAGAAAAGCAACTCTAAAAGCCAATTTGCGGTCAAAGTCACTCATTTCATCTTCGTAGACCCTGTCCACATTAGGCTCGGATAGAATTGTTGCTTTAACTTTCTCAAGGTCCGAAAAATCAAGTCCTTCAACATCATAACAGTTTATGATTCTCACCTTTTCAAGCCCTTCGATGCCAAGGGTATGTCGTAAGTCGTTCAGAAGTGCGGTTGCCTCCACATTGAAACCTTCCATTTTCTCCACAAGTATTCTCTTGACCATATCATATCCTCCAGTCGAAAAATTCACTTTTTCTTAATTGTATCATGTCCTTATATATTAATAAAATTAATATTCTTAATATGTGTAATAAGCTGTGCTAATGGATAGCGTTCATGAACACAATATTTAGTTTTCTTAACATTTGACTGTTTAAGTACTCGTTATACTGGTATAATATCATTAGCAGAGCTTATCGTTATGTCAAAAACAATCAGTGGGATTAATTATGACCATCCACCCTTTCAGGAGGCCAAACATGTTACCTGACAACCAAAAATCACATTCAACAATCAATTTCGAACTCTACAAATTTTTTTATCATAGCGCTCATGACCTCAATTTTTCAAAAGCCGCTAACACACTTCACGTGACACAGTCTGCAGTCAGTCAAGCCATCAAATCACTGGAGACCCAGCTTGGGGTCGAACTTTTTTTCAGGCAGGGACGCAGCATCAAACTGACTTTCGAAGGCGAAATACTCTATAAGCACATCGAAAAAGCTTATAACTTCATCAAATCAGCGGAAAACTCGATCCACAGTATAAAATCACTCGATGAAGGTACCATATTCATAGGCGCGAGCGATACCATCACCAGATATTTTCTGATTTCAAAAATCAAAGCCTTCCATGCCCTTTATCCGAAAGTCAAAATCTCCATAAACAACCGACCTTCTCCTAGATCGGTGGAAATACTCAGAAACGGTGAGATCGATATCGCGGTGATCAATGTCAATCCCAAAGCGCACTATGAAGGACTAGATGTCCATCCCTTCACCACTATCGACAACGTCTTCATATGCAGTGGTCTGAGAGAGGACATCTACACACGTACTCATCAACTAGGTGATCTTGCTGATTATCCACTTATATGCCTAGAAGAGAAATCCACCACGAGAAACGTGCTCGATGCTTTTTATGACATGCACAATCTTCCACTCAGTCCTGCTTTTGAATTTGGCTCGCTGGAAGTCATCCTCGAATCGGTCAAAGCGGATATGGGAATCGGATTTGTCACCAAAAACATCGCTGCAAACGCCATTAAAAAGCATTCGGTAAGAGTGATTCCTGTCAAGGAGGCAATTCCAAGCATCACAGTCAGCGTACTTACAAACAAAAGCAAGCCACTTTCGTTAGCGGCACAAAAATTCTTCGAACTGTTAATTTCGAACTCACATTAAAAGGAGGGGCATCCTATGTCTGAGAACAGCATCCATAAAACGATTCAAGAAAAAGGTTATTTTTATCTCAATGAAGGAGAACTCGATGTTCATCTCTTCCATGAAGGCACATTTTACAAGAGCCATGAATTCATGGGGGCACATCCTATAAATCGCTTTAATACGGATGCGGTCAGATTCATCGTCTGGGCACCGAATGCGTTAAAGGTACATATAGTTGGTGACTTCAACGATTGGGATGCGACAGGATACCCGATGCAGCGCATCAAAAGCAGTGGCTTATGGCAGATTTGTGTCGCAAACGTTCAGCCTTATGATCGATACAAATACCGAATCACCACTTCTGAGCACAAAGAACTTTTTAAAGCGGACCCTTATGCGTTCCATGCAGATGAAAGACCTGAGACCGCTTCGAAATACTACAACCTCGATGGTTACATATGGCACGATGAGGCTTGGATGAAAGAGCGGGAGGAACTGGACGATTACAACCGCCCAATCAGTATTTACGAAGTCAATTTACTCTCTTGGCGTAAAAAAAACGATGACAGTCAATACTCCTATCACGATTTGGCTCAAGAATTGATTCCGTATGTAAAAGAGATGAATTTCACCCATATTGAACTCATGCCTGTCATGGAGCATCCTTTTGATGGTTCATGGGGGTATCAAGTCACCGGTTACTTCGCACCGACAAGCCGTTATGGCACTCCAAAGGATTTCATGTATTTCATAGACACTTGTCACCAAAATGGTATCGGTGTGATCCTCGATTGGGTTCCGGGGCATTTCTGCAAAGATGACCATGGACTTTATAAATTCGATGGAGGCAATGTTTTCGAATCCGATGATTATGACCGTGCACATAATGATGAATGGGGTACCGCCAACTTTGATTACGGCAAACCTGAAGTTCAATCTTTCCTAATTTCAAACTTGCTGTATTGGCACGATTATTATCATGTGGATGGCATTAGAATCGATGCTGTAGCCTATATGCTCTATTTGAATTTCGGTGGCAAATTGCTCAAAAACCAATATGGTGGTTTTGAAAATTTAGAGGCTGTTGAACTCATCAAAAAAATGAATGAGGTGATTTTCAGATACTATCCCAAAACCTTGATGATGGCTGAAGAAAGTACCGCATGGCCGATGGTCTCATGGCCAACCGCCTCCGGTGGTCTTGGCTTCAACTATAAATGGAACATGGGATGGATGAACGATATTTTAGAATACATGCAACTGGATCCAGTATTCAGAAGCGGCTTCCACCGTGCACTTACATTTACGATGTCCTATGCTTTTTCAGAAAATTTCATTCTGCCGCTCAGCCACGACGAAGTGGTCCACGGCAAAAAGTCCTTACTTGAGAAAATGCCAGGCACCTATCAAGAAAAATTTGCGAATTTAAGGCTATTGCTCGCTTATATGTACGCACATCCGGGTAAGAAACTATTATTCATGGGTAATGAATTCGGTCAATTCATAGAATGGAACGAATGGCAGGCTCTCGATTGGCACCTGTTAGGATATGACTCACACAAGATGATTCAGACTTTTGTAAGAGAGCTCAACCTTCTTTACAAAAACGAACCGTGTCTTTATGAAAAGGACACCACCTATGAGGGGTATGAATGGATTGAGGTGGATAACTCTGATGAAAGTGTCATCTCTTTCGAACGCATCGATGCCTCTGGCAATAGAATGATTGCCATTTTCAATTTCACTCCAATTCCAAGAGACTATCATCCTATTGGCGTCAATGCTCTTGGAGACTACGAGATTCTCATGAACACTTGCTGGGAAAACTTTGGTGGCGTCTACAAAAATGCTCCGGTAGTTTATACAGCCATAAAGACACCTGAACACAACAAACCTTACTCCATCCGGGTAAAACTCCCCGGTCTTGGAGGAATATATCTAAAAGTTAAGGAGGATTAATTCTATGAAAGAAGGCAAAATGATTGCAATGCTCCTCGCTGGTGGTCAAGGATCAAGATTAAAACTATTGACAAGCGACGTTGCAAAACCTGCAGTACCTTTTGGCGGCAAATACAAAATCATAGATTTTCCGCTAAGCAACTGTTCCAATTCGAACATATTCGATGTTGGAATACTCACACAGTACAAACCGTATCTCCTTAACTCACATATTGGGATAGGAAGTGCATGGGACCTCGATCGACCAAGTGGCGGTGTGAGAATCCTTCCACCATACACCAACGAGGAAGGCGGTAGATGGTACAAAGGAACCGCAAACGCGATATTTGAGAATATGTCATTTATTGATGAACTCGATCCCACTTATGTATTGATTCTATCAGGCGACCACATCTACAAAATGGATTACTCCGTCATGCTCGATTTTCATATTAAGAAAAATGCGGATGTCACCATTTCCGTCATCGAAGTGCCTTGGGAAGAAACTTCACGTTTCGGTATCTTGAAAATTGACGATGAAGATCTCATTAAAGAATTTTTGGAGAAACCAAAGAATGCGGATTCCAATCTAGCTTCCATGGGCATTTATATCTTCAACTGGAAATCATTGCGCCAGTACCTCCTTGATGATGAACTCGATTCCAAATCCGAGAACGATTTCGGCAGGAACATCATTCCTAACATGACTGACGATGGCAAAAAAATGTTCGCATACAAATTCCAAGGCTACTGGAAAGATGTCGGTACAATCAAGAGTTATTGGGAAGCCAACATGGATTTGCTGTCGGATGACAACACTCTGGACCTTTATGACCGAAGCTGGAAGATTTTCACCAAAAACAGACACCTTCCACCCCACTACATTTCACCAGAAGCCACAGTCACCAAATGTTTGCTCAATGAGGGTTGTTTTATTGAAGGCGCCATAGAAAATTCAGTACTTTTCAGCGAAATCAAAATCGGAAAAAAATCCAAAGTCATAAACAGTGTGCTACTTTCAGGAGTAATCGTCGAAGAAGGCGCTGAAATCAATAATGCAGTAATCATGGAAAATGTGGTTATCAAAGCAGGTACTATCATTGGTTCGAAAGATTGCGATGAGATTTATCTGGTCAGTAGCACTAATATAGTAGAATCATAAAAGGGGGTGCAATATGAAGAATTGTTTAGGCATAATAAACTTAAGTGAAAGCGACTCGAATTTAGGTGTACTCACTCAAAAAAGGCCTACTGCCATGTTACCTTTCGCAGGTCGTTACAGAGTCATAGATTTTATTTTATCCAATATGGTCAATAGTGGAATCACAGGAATTGGAGTGTTTACAGGCAACAAAGTACGTTCAGTCATGGACCACCTTGGATCGGGACAGTCATGGGATTTAGATAGAAAAATCAATGGTTTATTTCTTTTTACACCAACCTATGACTACAACGCCATCAATCAAAAAGTTGGCGATTTGGACCTGTTCTATCAGAACAACACCTTTTTAAAATACTCCAAACAAGATTACATCCTATTCGCCAAAAGTTATATGTTGGCAAATATTGACTACAACACAGCATTTAAAGAATTTGTGGAATCCGGAGCAGACATCTCCATGATCTACAAAAAAGTTAGAGACCGAAAAAACGCGTATCTTGGTTGTGACAAGATTCACTTTGACGGTCAAGGGCATTTTGAGAGCGTTGGAACAAACCTCGGTATGGAAGATGAATTCAATCTTTCCATGGAAATGTATTTCATGAAAAAATCAGTTTACTTTGAAATGCTCTATGACGCCATTGAAAAAGGGAGTGCAAACTACCTTAAACAAGCCATATTCAACAACTTAGACAAGTACAAAGTCAGCACATACGAATTCAAAGGAAACGTCTTTTGCATCAACAACGTCCGGAATTATTTCTATGCCAATATGGACATTCTTAAGCCTGATGTTGCAAACGACCTGTTTTACAACAATGGTCATATTCTTACAAAAGTCAAAGACGAACCTTCAACACATTACAAAGAAAATGCGAGAATAAAGAACTCTTTTATTGCAAATGGCTGTCAAATCGATGGTTTTGTAGAGAATTCGATTATTTTTCGTGGCGTGAAAATTGAAAAGGGTTGTATCATCCGAAACAGCATTATTATGCAAAAGGCTGATATTGAGAACAATGTTCACTTAAATTATGTCATTCTAGATAAACGTACCAAAGTCAACAAAGGCGTTACATTAATTGGTGATCCTTCAAGTCCTTATATTGGAGGGAAGAAATCTCTGATCACCAGGGAGGGAGAACAATGATTAAAATAGCTTTCGTCGCATCAGAAGTGGCTCCTTTTGCCAAAACCGGTGGACTTGCAGATGTAGCGGGCTCACTACCGAATGCACTTCAATCGAAAAGTTTTAACGTAGATGTTTATGTACCGCTACACAGTATAATAAACGACACTTTCAGAAATGAGATGAAATTTCTAGGTGCCAGCTCTGTCAATATGGGCTGGAGAACTCAATATGTAGGCATTTATCATCTGATTCATGAAGGTGTCGACCATTATTTCATCGACAACGAGTTTTATTTCAAAAGACACACTTTGTATGGAGAGGGTGATGATGCAGAACGTTATGTCTTTTTTTCAAAGGCTGTTCTTGCAGCAATGAAATTTATGGATAGAAAACCCGACATCATCCATACCAATGATTGGCACACTGCTGCTGTAAATATACTCATCAACGAGTATCGCAAATATGACGAGTTCTATGCTGACATCAAAACGGTATTCACCATCCACAATTTGAGATATCAAGGTATTTTCGATCCGTATACACTGGGAGACCTGCTGGATTTGCCTAAGGAATACTTCAATGAGGACCAGCTCAAATTCTATAACAGCATCAATCTTCTCAAAGGTGGCATTATTTTCAGCGATCATGTGACCACCGTTTCAAGGAGCTACGCAGAAGAGATTAAATTTCCTTATTTCGGTGAAAATCTTGATGGTATCATAAGAAAGTATGATTTCAAATTGACCGGTATCGTTAACGGTATCGATTATGAAACCTACTCGCCTTCAAAGGATGTCAACATTCCAATTAATTTCGATCTCAGATCCATCGGCAGAAAAAAAGAAATCAAAATGCATCTTCAAATCAAATTCGGACTTCCTGTAGATCCAGAAATCCCGATGCTCGCAATTGTATCGAGACTGGTGGACATGAAGGGCATGGACCTCGTTGAGCATATTTTGGATGAGCTTTTACTCGAGAATGTTCAATTGGTCGTGCTTGGAACTGGTGAAAGCAGATATGAGGATCTTTTCAAGACTTATCAGTACCGTTATCCGGATAAGGTTGCCGCACGCATTTATTTCGATCAATATGAATCCCATTCCATTTATGCTGGCGCAGATATCTTCATCATGCCGTCATTGTTCGAACCATGTGGACTCAGTCAACTGATTGCACTAAGATATGGAACGATACCGATAGTCAGGCAGATTGGTGGTCTGAGAGACACTGTCATACCGTTCAACAAATTCACTGGTGAAGGTAATGGGTTTGGCTTTGTAAACTATAACGCTCATGAACTCTTATTCACCATCAAGGAAGCACTGGACACTTATGAAAATGATGAAAACTGGAAAATGTTAATGCGGCATGCCATGAAAGCAGACAACAGTTGGAACGCTTCATCCAAAGAATACATGGCAATTTATATGAAGCTCATGGGACAAGAGCTATATGAAGATCCCAACATGTGAGGTGATTGTATGAAAATAACTATCTCTGAATTTAAATTGGATTTCACTGAAACAATTAATTCCACAACTGCTAGACAAATCGAGGATACCACTGCACTCGAAAGATATAATGCACTAGGGACCCTGCTTAAGGATTACATCGGTGAGTTGTGGGCAGGTACCAACAAGTCTTATCGTGAGGCGCAAGCCAAACAAGTCTATTACTTTTCAATGGAGTTTCTTACAGGAAAATTTCTTGAAACCAACCTTTACTATCTTGGGCTTTACGATATCACAAAACAGGCTCTCCAAGAACTCGACATTGACCTTAAGGATCTTATCGAAGTTGAGATGGACCAAGGACTTGGCAATGGTGGCCTAGGAAGACTGGCTTACTGCTTCCTTGACTCCATGAGTTCATTGTCCATTCCAGGACATGGTTGTGGAATCCGTTATAAGAATGGTCTATTCGAGCAGAAAATCATTAACGGATATCAAGTGGAATACCCGGACCGCTGGCTTGTTAACAACAACGTTTGGGAGTACAAACGTCCAAATAAGGCAGTAAAAGTGCACTTCAACGGGAGAGTCGAATCTTTTATGGAAGATGATCGGCTCAAATACAAGCTCGTCGATTCTGACGTAGTACTTGCTGTACCCTATGACACACCAATTTTAGGTTTCGATAACAATACCGTCAATACACTCAGACTATGGTCTGCTGAAGAAATTGAGGACATCTTTGATTTTGACAATTTCTCAAAAGGAAACTACTACAGTGCTTTTGAAAAAAAACACTCAGTAGAAATCATAACCCAGATTCTTTACCCGAATGACTCCATCGATGAAGGCAAATTGCTTAGATTAAAACAAGAATATTTCTTTGTATCCGCAGGCATTCAAAGCATATTAGCCACTTATAAAAAAATGGGACAACCCATTGAAAATTTAGCAGATTATGTTGCCATCCATATCAATGACACGCATCCTTCACTTGCAATTCCAGAACTTATGCGAATTCTTATCGACGAAGAATCCTTGTCTTGGGACTCCGCATGGAAAATCACCACGGCATGCATCTCGTATACAAATCACACCATTATGGCTGAAGCACTTGAAAAATGGTCGTTTTTCACATTGAAGGATTTGCTTCCAAGAATCACGATGATTATCGAAGAAATCAACAGACGATTCATTGAAACATTAAAAGACGCTTATTATTATACAGATGAACAAAAAATTCATGATATGGCCATCATTTCTGATGGTATTGTTAAAATGGCTCATCTGGCAATCATAGGTTCACACAGCATCAACGGTGTCGCTAAACTGCATACTGACATCCTAAAAAAACAGCTTCTCAAAAATTTTTATGAGATACAACCCGAAAAGTTCAACAACAAAACCAACGGCATCACTCATAGACATTGGCTATTAAATGCAAACACGGATCTATCCGATTTACTTAAAGAAACCATTGGCAATGGATTCATAAAAAACCCCATATCTCTGAGGGATCTACTCAAATACCGCGATGACAAAAGTTTTCAGGATAAATTATTTGACATCAAACACAACAAAAAAGAGAAATTGGCTCAAATGATTTTTGACTCCCAAGGCATTCTTATCGATCCATTTAGCATATTTGATGTGCAAGCCAAGCGGATTCATGAATACAAGAGACAGCATCTGAACGTTCTTCACATTATGTCTCTATACAACAAACTAAAGGAAAATCCAAACTTAGACATTCCTCCGCGCACCTTTATATTTGCAGGAAAATCGGCTCCGAGCTATTATGTTGCGAAACAGATTATCAAGCTCATCAACACTTTGGCCGATGTCATCAATAACGATACAAGTATCAAAGACAAAATAAAGATTGTGTTTTTGCCTAATTATGGTGTATCATTAGCAAGTAAAAT
>JAGXHV010000141.1 GCA_024636005.1 Bacillota bacterium | reverse complement strand
GTGCATTCCAGTCTGGTGATTGCTTTTATTTATACCCTGTTATACGTTATAAATTCATCATGTCAATTCTACTCAAGTTTCAAGTGTTTTCTAGAGACTTTCAATGTACTGCCAAATGCCACTTAACCCAACACTATGTCTTTTATACTCCTTTGTATTTTCCTGCCTTACCCATATGGCCTCGATTCCCATTGATTTAGAACCTAGAACATCTGCTTGGTAACTGTCTCCAATCATATAGACGTTTGAATCATTTTCGACGAGTTTAAGTGCTTCTTTATAGATTTCCGGATGTGGTTTGTCATATCCGATTTCTGCAGAGGTGATGATCGTCTGGAAATATCCTTCAATTCCCAAATATTTGACTATTTTCTTCAGTTCAGGCACATGATTGGAAAGAATTACGTTCGAATGTCCCTCGCTTTTGGACCTCATAAGAGCATCCAACGTGTCATTATATAAATGCCATTTAGATAGGTCGAGATATTCCTCTCTGAACTGTCCTGAAAGCATTATTGATTGTTCATCATCAAAACCGAGTTTAAGAAGTTTCAATCTAATGACTTCATTGACATGAGTCCACCAATCTTCATCATAAAAATAATCACTATGGGCTTCACTACTTCGGTGCCATGGTAATCCTGTTTTAAAATGGGGACCTACTTCGTCTTCAGATATATGATTATAACCATTTCTTACCAATATTTCATACATCGACCTGGTCCACTTCCCATCCCTGTAAGCCAATGTTTCATCAAAATCCCACAACAAAATCGCCAAAGTGCACCTCCTTATTTGTCTTATTTTATCACAGAGATTATTTTGACACAACTTATTAGGAGTGTACACATATAATAAATAGGGACCTCTAGGGACTCGACAGATTTTAGTTTTTAAATTATAATAATAGTAATTTCCGATAATGGCAAACTGTTCGAAAGTTCAGGACGCAAAACCACGGGTCTAAGGTAAATACTATGATCGCCGGGTTACCGAAGAAGTGTAACTGTGTTACATGACACAGTTTTTCTTTTTATCGGGATCAATAGATAGGAGGAAAATTATGAAAAAATTATCATTGTTCTTGGCGCTAGTGCTTCTTTTAACGACCAGCATGGTATTCGCTGAGGATCTCGTAACGGATGAGAGTCAAGACGAAGTAGTGGCTGAAGAAGTAGTGGCTGAAGAAGAAGCGACTGAAGAAGTTTCTGAAAAAAAGGGTAAAGGTCAACTCAAGCAAGAAGCTAAAGTAAAATGGGAACTCGAGAAAGATGAAGCTGAAGCTGTAAAAGATGAAAATGAAGCTTCATACGAAACACTCAAAGCGCAATATGAAGCTCTAATGGAATCAGGCGATGAGGCTGGTGCCGCACTTCTCACTGCAGAACTTGACACCCTCAAAATTCAATTTGTAGAAGCAAAAGCCGCTATGAAAGAAATCATGGAGCAAAGAAAACTCCTCGCCAAAAGTGAGTATACAGTCGAAGAATTGGCAACTTTTGAAGCTTCAGTGGAAAAAATCTCATCTGATGCAGATGTCGCAAAGGTTTTAAGTGTCGGTTCAGTATCAGTGAAAAAAAATCTTATCAAATTCGACACACCGCCTTATATCAAAGGTGGACGCACTGTAGTACCGGTCAGAGCAATTACAGAAGGTCTTGGAGCTGAAGTTTCCTTCAATCCAGAAACTTTTGAAGTGACCATTGTCAAAGGTGATACGACAATCATTTTGAGCATTGGTTCAAATGTTGCCATCGTCAACGGCGAATCCGTTGAACTGGATAGCCAGTCTGAAATCACAAACTCAAGAACTTATGTCCCTATTCGTTTCATCGCTGAGACTTTTGGACTCACCGTGGATTGGGATGCTGAGACAGAAACAATAGATATCGAGGAAGTTCAAGAAGAAGTTCAAGAATAGTCAAAAGGGTTGCCCCGAGTAGTGATCATGTGATCACATCTTGGAGGCAACCCTTTTTCATTGAAATTATAAGCTCTCTGCGCTTACCATTTTTATGAGTGCCGAGTGTACATCACCAGTGTATAAGCCACCATGATAACAAATGACGCGCTCAATTTCCAGTTTCGATAATTTGAGTGCAGATGTTCTCGTACCTTCAATATCGAGAGAATACTGCGGATTCGCGTTTTCCAGATCTCCCTTTTGCACAACAAGCGCATCGCCAGAGATCAAAGTCTTGCTTTCCGGCAAATAAATCGAGATGTGTCCAGGCATATGTCCTGGAGTGGCTATGATTTCAAATCCACCGCAAAAGTCAAACCAATCCCCATCACGGAGCAATACATCAACCTTTGTGGGTTCAATGCTTTCAAGATAAGTTGCAAAACGCCTTGCACTTTCTTTTTGTTCTTCTGGAAGATTGTCATGGATCGACTCCGCCTGAACAAGTCTGAGCGATTTTGCCGCTCCTTCGATATGTGGTGCATCTATAGCAGATGCCATTACTCTCACATTTGGGTATTTGCGTACAATGGATGCGAGCGCTCCCATGTGGTCATGATCGTGATGTGTAATGATAATCTTGGTGAGGTCTGCCATATCTAGACCTTCATCGCTCATTAGCACTTCCAATTTAGGAAGTGCATCCGGGTGACCACAATCCACCAGGACCATCTCCTGATCATCATAAATCACAACAGGATTGATTGTGAAACGCCCCCCATTTTGATCAAATTTCAAATCCAAGATTTTATAAGACATCTTTAGCCTCCTACTTCTAGCTATAATAAATATACTCTTCTGGAATACATATTTTCACTGTTTTTTTATTTTCAATTTCCCAGGCGTCTTCAGCTGGCACATCCATCTGAATATGATAATCATCAATGTTATCCGGTTCCCCAGAAAATTTCAGGTAAAGTGTATGATAATTGGGATTGACGACCAGATCTACAAGGGTGCATTCAAATACATTTTCCGAAGGACATTTGTGGTGCAATTTGATGTGGTGGGCATGAATGCCAACAAAACCTTCTGTGGCAATCACATCTTCACTATACTGAAGCATAATTCCCCAGCTTGGCACTATGAGCAGATTCGGACCTATCAGTTTTGCGTGCGCGAGATTCTTCATACCTATGATGCGGGCCGTCTGCATGTTGCAGGGTTTCAGAAATATCTCTTCTTTTATTCCACTAGCGATCATCTGGCCTTTATCGAGCACTACCACATGTCCACACAGCTGAAAGGCTTCTTCCATGTTGTGCGTCACATAAACCACATGCCCCGAGTAATCGGACAGCGCGTTCTTCATGTCTTTGATCAGCTGTGATTTGAGATGGATGTCTAGAGCGGAAAACGGTTCATCTAGAAGAAGTACCTTAGGCTCCATGGCAAGCGCTCTAGCGAGTGCCACTCTCTGTTGTTGACCTCCTGATAGTTTGGAGGGCTTGAGATCTTTTAGAGTCTCAAGATGAAACTCTCGAATCAGTCGATTCACTTTATCAATATTTTCTTCGCTATTTTTATTTTCAAGAGAAAATGAGATGTTTTCCGCTACTGTCATATGAGGGAATAGTGCATAGTGCTGAAAAACCACTCCTGCCTTTCTGTGTCTTGGTGGCAAAGAAACTCCTGTACTTGAATCAAAATACACAACGTCATCTACAATAATCTTACCGCTTTCAGGTTCAAAAATGCCAGCGATTGTCTTGAGTAGCATGCTTTTTCCGGCTCCCGATGCGCCAAGCAAACCAACAATTTTCTCATGACTGGAAAAATGGACCTCAAGTTCAAATGTTTCAAGTTTCTTCTTTACATTCACTGATATGGACATCATTCTCACCTCTTCGTCATTTTACTGTTTTATTCTGATATCTATTGATGAACATCATGGAAACAAGAGAAATGGAGAATACGATGATTACCCAAACCGCCGCACGTTTGTAATCGCTGCCTTGTGTTGCAAAATATATGGCAACTGGAATAGTCTCCGTCTTACCAGGAATGCTTCCGGCAACCATAAGTGTTGCACCAAATTCACCTAGAGCTCTTGAAAAAGCGAGTGCAGTGGCAGCGGCAACTCCTGGCCATGCAAGCGGGATGACAATCTTCAAAAACACTTCTTTTTCATTTGACCCAAGTGTTCTTGCAGCATGGATCAAATCCATATTGATCTGATCAAAAGCACCTCTGCTTGTTCTGTACATGAGTGGGAAGGAAACGACAATGGAAGCCAAAACAGCTGCTAGCCAAGTGAATACGATTTTTATATCCCAGAGTCCAAGCAATTTCCCCACTGGCCCATTCACACCTATGATCCAAAGCAGGATGAATCCCACCAAAGTCGGAGGTAGTACCATGGGCAAGGTTAAAAGGCCATCTATAAGCGCCGCACCCTTTCCTCTATAGTTCGTCATAAACCATGCGGACAAAACTCCAAGTGTAAAGGTGATGATTGTTGAGACCAGTGCGACTTTCAGTGAAATCCATAGTGGTGATAAATCCATTGGTATCATTCCTCTCGTTTCGCTTTTGTAAACCCGTATGTTTCAAACACGTCAGAATTCATCATATATTCCAGAAATGCTTTTGCTTCATCTGGATGCCTTGATGATTTGACAACAGCAGCCGGATAAGATATTTCGCTGTGGTCACCCACTTCAGAGATACTCATAACTCTCACTTTTGAGGATGCTATGGCGTCTGTGGCATAAACAATTCCCGCATCAGCGTTGCCTGTTTCTACCCACGAGAGCACTTCTTTGACATCTTTTCCATAGACCAATTGCTTTGTAACAGTATCCATAATACCCATGGATTCAAGCCATTCCAAAGCATATCTTCCCGCTGGTACACTCGAAGGTTCACCGACTACGATTTTGGCGGACTCTTCTTCAAATAACATCATGATATTCACGTTGCTATATTCTGAAGCATCAGGAACTGCTATGACCATACGATTGTTCAAAAGCGGTACCATTGTCTCAGTGACAATTAATCCTTTTTCGTTGAGACTGTTCATCCAACTTTCCGCTGCCGAAAAAAACAAATCCACCTCAGCACCCTGTTCAATTTGCATAGCCAGTGTCCCCGAACCTGCCATATTCAGCGTAATTTTGACATCTTCGTTTTCCGACTCATATTCTTGGGCAATTTCTGAAAGGGCATCTTTTAAACTCGCCGCTGCGGATACTGTTATTTCTACCTTCTTCTGATCTTCTGTGGCCTCGCACCCCATCATCAGGATAACGATTACAAGGATTAGAATCCATTTTTTCATGATGCGTTCTCTCTTTTCTTCAATTTATGATTTGATATGGGTCTATAAATTCGGTTACCATCAGAGACCTCACTTATGAAAAGGTGTATGGAGTCAACTTCAATCTTACCAGTAAATAAATCTGATTGTCTTTCCAATTTGTCTATGTCACATTTGATTTTAAGGCTCTGTGCCAAAGTGACATGAGGATTGTAGCCTCTCGGATCTGGTGGAAAGCCCAATGTCTCAAGCTTTTCTTCAATGTCACTTTGGAGTGCGCGAAGCGCCTTCTCCCCACCTTCAATTCCAAGCCAAAGGACTCTGATGGGCATAAGTCCTATATCGGGATTGAAAGTGCCCTGTCCAAAGGTGCCAAGTTTTTCGATTCCAAGCGTGAAGGGTTGGTGTTTCGGGGCTATGTCAACAAGAATCCCGTTGATTTCACTCGCTTGTTGCTCATCGATTTCACCTAGGAAACATAAGGTCAAATGGAAATTATCAGTATGTTTCCATCGGCCATTTTGGGCAAAAGGTTTTAATTTTTCCTGAACTTCGTGAATCTCATTTTTGAGTTCGGTGGAAAATTCAATCCCTACGAATGCTCTCATGATTACTCAACTCCCGGTTCCAATATGGTAAGAGTGCTCTCGTCACAGTTGATTTCTGCCATAGCGCCGTATGGCAAAATAAACATTGGGGATGTATGGCCGAAATTCAAATTGTAGAGGATCGGCAAATCTGGTCGTCCCGCCTCGAATCCAATGACCGACCGATAGACTTCTTTGTATTCTTCATAATAGGCCTCATCCTGTGGTTTCCCCACGACAATACCCGCAATTTTATCAATAATTCCTGTTGCGACAAACGAACGCAGTATCAGTGTAACGAGATAAGGTGAAGGTTTTTCTTCGCTGGACTCAAGGAAAAGTATGGCATCTTTGAAATGATCTAGATCTGGCCAAAGTGTCGTCCCCCTTGCCGCATCCAACACTTCAATACAGCCTCCTATGAGTTTCCCTGTTACTGAACCTTTCCCTTGGATGGTTTCATGTCCATGTGACTCCTGTGTCATTGTCCTTCTGATGCTCTGGTTTAAGGCACTTTCCCACTCCATGCGCTGTGAGGTCCAGTTCGGGCTGGATTCTATCAGACCGATTGGTTCGATTTCAAAAAGAGTTTTAATGATTGCATCCTCGGTGTATTCATGCATTTCGACGTTTTCTGCGAACTCCATCAGGACACACGGTCCATAGTAACTCATGAGACCTGCTTTATAGCACATCAAATGGTTGATGGTTGTATCGGAATACCCCATGAAGATCTTTGGATTGTTTTTTATGACATCAAAATCTATGTAGGGTAGCATTCTAATGGCGTCGTCACCACCGATATTGGAAATGATGGCTTTTATATTCGGATCCTTGAATGCGGCCATAAAATCTTCAGCCCGTTTTTCAGGATGTTCATAAGTGAATTTTGTACCCTTCAGTGTATGTGGCATTTCCACTACCTTTAGTCCAAATTCTTCTTCAAGGCGTGCTTTACCAATTTCGTATCTGTGAATCAAAGTTTCATCTCCGGCACCACCCCAAGATAGACTGACTGTGGCAATGGTATCCCCTGGTTTGAGTTTATTTGGTTTAATCATGATCTATGGTCCCCTTTCAATTATAGTGAGATGGTCAAATGCTCTCATAGGAGTCAATACCAAGTTTGGTCATTTTTTTATAAAGTGCTGTTCTATGGATTCCAAGCAGTATTGCAGCATCGGTTCTGCTGCCATGACATTTCTGTAAGGCTTCCATAATCAGTTTTTTCTCAACTGTTTCAAGCATGGTTTTTAAATCACCGAGTAGCGGTTCGTTCATTTTACCCAGATCATAGGAAAGAATTTCTGGCGGTTTCAAGTGACCGATATAATCCGGCAAATCCGATACGACAATATTTCTTCCATGCGCTACACTGACTGCACTCTCAATCACATTCCTGAGTTCCCGAACATTGCCTGGCCAGTGGTAGGCTTCAAGGCAGTGCCTCGCTTCTCTGGAAAATCCAGTTGGACAATTGGGATGGTCCACTGAGAATTTTTCCAAAAAGTGCTGCATAAGCAATCCGACATCCTTTTTACGATCCACTAGTGGAGGCAAATCTAGGTTGACCACATTGAGCCGATAATATAAATCACTTCTGAATTTTCCCATTTTTACAAGTTCCTTTAAATTCTCATTGCTCGCTGATATGAACCGGACATCCAGTTTGATGCTTTGATTCCCGCCAACTCTTTCAAGTTCTCGTTCTTCAACGACTCTGAGCAGTTTCACCTGCATGTCAAGAGGCATAGAGCTCAGTTCGTCAAGAAAAATCGTTCCTCCATTTGCCAGTTCAAACTTTCCAATTTTACCATGCGTGGCTGCGCCAGTGAAGGCACCTGGTTCATATCCGAAGAGCTCAGATTCAAACAAATCTCTAGGAATGCTTGCACAGTTAATTCTTATAAAGGGACCATATCTTCTGTAACTCGCTTCATGAATGGCATGAGCGAAATATTCCTTACCTGTGCCACTTGCCCCTTCTATATAGACACTGGAATTCGTTTCAGAGGCTTTCCTGGCAGTATCAATAAGCATGATCATCTGAGGATCGCCAGTAAGAATCTGTTCAAAGGAATACTTGGCCAAATTCAGACGCTTGAGTTCCTGTTTATACTTCTTTACATGCTCTTTCATCTGGTCAAGATGCTTGGCCAAGTGTTTGACTTCGTCGACGTCTTTGAAGAGAATGGTTCCCACAGCTCCAACAACCACACCACCTCTAATAATGGGAATTCTGGAGGTGACGACATTATGTCCTTTGATTTTCTGGACATCACCAATTTCGGGCACACCCGTTTCGAGAACGATATGAAGACGTGTATTTTCAATGACTTCTGTTACATGT
>JAGXHV010000140.1 GCA_024636005.1 Bacillota bacterium | reverse complement strand
TGGTCTTAGAACTGGAAATGTACTTAGCCATGTGGCTGTATTCGATGTACCAACTTATCACAAGATTCTAACTGTTACAGATGCCGCAATGAACATCGCACCAGATCTCATGGCAAAAAAACAGATCATAGAGAATGCATTACATGTAACCAAAGCACTCAATATTGAAATGCCTAATGTTGGTGTGATCGCAGCAAAAGAGAAAGTGACTCAATCCATGCCAGCTACTGTAGATGCAGGAGAGCTAGTCAAGATGAATCAAGAGGGTCTAATCAAAGATTGTAAAGTAGGCGGACCATTTGCTCTGGATAATGCGGTTTCAAAAGAAGCTGCTGAAATCAAGGGGATAAAAGATCCGATGGCGGGAGATGTGGATATATTGCTTTGTCCTACTATCGAAGCCGGTAACGTACTTTATAAGGCACTTAATTTTCTTGGCAATGCCAGATCTGCAGGTATCATAGTTGGAGCAAAAGCACCGATTATCTTGACTTCCAGAGCAGATTCAGATGATTCAAAACTGAATTCAATAGCTCTTGGCGTTTTGATGTCGGCCATTAAGTAGGAGGAATTATGGAAACGTTCAGAATACTCGCGATTAACCCAGGATCGACTTCAACCAAAATCGCAATTTACGATAATGAAAAGGAAGTCTTTGAAACTACTTTGAGACATTCCAATGAAGAAATCGATCAATATCCTAAGGTTGCAGACCAGTACGATTTTAGAAAAAATGTTATTTTGAAAGTATTGAGTGAGAATGAGATCAATCTCACCAAACTAAATGCTGTAGTTGGCCGTGGAGGGCTCCTGAAGCCTATTCAGGGGGGCACTTATGAGGTTAACGACAAAATGATTGATGATCTTAAAGCTGCTGAGAGAGGCGAGCATGCTTCCAATTTGGGTGGTATGATTGCACATGAAATTGCACTTCAGCTCAACATTCCATCTTTCATTGTGGATCCGGTTGTAGTTGACGAGCTCAGTGATGTGGCTAGAATTTCAGGTATGCCTGAAATTGAAAGAATATCCATTTTCCATGCACTAAACCAAAGAGCAGTTGCACGTCGATATGCAGAGGAGAAACATACAAAGTATGAAGATCTCAATTTAATTGTAGCTCATCTTGGCGGTGGAATTTCAGTAGGAGCTCATGAAAAAGGGAGAGTCGTGGATGTCAACAACGCGCTTGACGGTGAAGGACCATTTTCACCAGAGCGTACTGGTGGATTACCTGTCGGAGATTTGGCAAAGATGTGTTTCTCTGGCAAGTATACTCATGATGATATAAAGAAGATGATCAAAGGCAAAGGCGGATTGGTCGCATATCTTGGAACAAATGATGGTAGAGATGTCGTCAAGATGATCGAAGATGGAGATGAAAACGCAAAACTCATATTTGAAGCAATGGCTTATCAAGTAGCTAAAGAAATCGGAAGTTGCGCAACAGTGCTTAAAGGTAAAGTGGATGCCATCATTTTAACCGGTGGATTAGCTTATGGTCCGATGTTGATCAAATGGATCACAGAGAGAGTCAAATTCATTTCGGAAGTGATTGTTTATCCGGGAGAAGATGAAATGAGCGCACTTGCTCTAGGCGGACTTAGAGTTCTTAAGAACGAAGAGACGGCACAAATATACAAATAATATAGAGATAAAGGTGATGAGATGACAATGGATTTGAAAAAGGATAAACGCATTCGAATTATTATAGGCCATTATGGAAGTGGAAAGACAGAATTTGCAGTGAACTACGCATTGGCTCTCAAAAAGGAGATGCCCAAAGTGGCATTGTGCGATTTGGATATAGTGAATCCTTACTTTAGATCCAGGGAAAAAGCATCACTTTTGGAAACGAACGGCATAACTGTCATATCTGGCGCTTTTGGACATCAAACCAATTTGGACCTTCCGATGCTTTCCCCAAGCATATTGGCTCCATTACAGGATGATGAATCTCAAGTGATCCTAGATGTTGGAGGTGATGCGGTCGGTGCCAGAGTTTTGGCGAGATACACAGCTTACTTCAAACCAGGTGAATACGATATGTTCTGTGTCATCAATGCATATCGTGAACAGACTCAAGACCTGATGGGTGTTATTTCTCATATAAGAAACATTGAAGACACCGTAGGCGTCAAAGTAACAGGTTTAATCAACAACACGCATCTTCTGAGAGAAACAACAGCTGAAGATGTGATGAAAGGTCAGGCATTGGCAGTGGAAGTGTCTAAAAAACTCAACATCCCAATAAGATATGTCAGTACACTGGAAAAGGTTACCCACCAACTACCTAGTGACATTGAAGGGGACGTATTCGCAATCAAAATGATTATGCGAGAGGATTGGATGTAGGCACTTCCACACAATATAAAGCATATGAAAATATGGGAGGTATTCAAAGTGGCTAAAGGAAAAGTTACGTTTAATGAAGACATTTGTAAGGGCTGTGCACTTTGTACAACAGTTTGTCCTGTAAACATAGTGACAATGGACACAAGTAAAATCAACATCAAGGGATTTCATCCCGCAGCAGTCGTTGAGATGGACAAATGCATCGGATGTGCGAATTGTGCTACAATTTGCCCGGACTATGTGATTACTGTAGAAAGATTCTAGTTTAGGGAGGTAAAGTAATGGCTAAAGTATTGATGAAAGGTAACGAGGCGATTGGTGCGGCTGCGATTAAAGCGGGCTGCAAGTACTTTTTCGGGTATCCGATCACACCTCAAAATGAGTTGCCAGAGTATATGTCTAGAGAAATGCCTAAAGTAGGTGGCGTTTTCCTACAAGCTGAAAGTGAAGTCGCTGCAATCAATATGGTATACGGTGCATCAGGTGCTGGTGCAAGAGTTATGACTTCTTCTTCATCACCTGGAATCGCACTCAAGCAGGAAGGCATCACATACATCGCAGGAGCCGAACTCCCTTGCGTAATCGTAAATATCGTTAGAGGCGGTCCTGGACTTGGTGGTATTCAACCAGCTCAATCCGATTATAATCAAGTTACTCGTGGCGGTGGTAACGGTGACTATAAATTATTAGTATATGCACCAGCCAATCTTCAAGAGATGGTTGACCTCATGCAAGAGGCATTTGATGCTGCAGATTTCTATCGCAACCCTGTAATGATGGTTGGTGATGGAATGATCGGTCAAATGATGGAGCCTATTGAATTCAAGGATTCGGTTTCAAGATTTGAATTGCCTGAGAAAGATTGGGCTACAACAGGAACAAAAGGTCAAAGAAAACCAAACATCATCAACTCACTTGCTCTTGATCCGGCTGAACTTGAAAAGCACAATATCAAACTACAAAAGAAATACGATGCTATGAAAGCAAATGAAGTCAGATATGAGACTTACAATATGGAAAACGCTGAAGTGGTCATCGTTGCATATGGCACCACTTCAAGAATCGTTAGAAATGCGATCAATGATCTTAAAGAGCAAAACATTAATGTTGGTCTGATTCGTCCGATCACATTATGGCCTTTCCCAGAAAAAGCGTTCGATGAAGTACCTGCCGCATGTAAATCGTTATTGTCTGTCGAAATGTCAATGGGACAAATGGTTGACGATATAAAAATTGCATCCAATGGCAGATGGCCAGTGAGCTTCTATGGCAGAGCAGGCGGTATGATTCCTACACCGGAAGCTGTAATGGAAAAAGTTAAAGAATTGATTGGAGGTGCAAAATAATGGCTGTTGTATTTCAAAAAACAAAAGGATTGACTGATAAAGAGACCCATTATTGTCCAGGATGTACGCACGGTATCATCCACAGATTGGTAGCTGAAGTTCTAGAAGAACTCGATGTACTCGGTGAAACAATCGGTGTTGCACCAGTTGGATGTTCTGTACTTGCATATGATTACTTCAACTGTGACATGCATGAAGCTTCTCATGGTAGGGCTCCTGCAGTTGCAACCGGTATCAAAAGAGTTCTTCCAGATAAAGTTGTATTCTCATATCAAGGTGATGGAGATCTTGCTTCCATCGGAACCGCAGAAATAGTACACGTTGCTCATAGAGGCGAAAAAATTACGACTATATTTGTAAACAATGCGATTTATGGTATGACTGGTGGTCAAATGGCTCCGACTACTTTGATTGGACAACGCGCTACGACAGCACCTCTCGGTAGAACTGTGGAACATTCAGGAATGCCACTTAGAGTATCTGAAATGCTTGCTACTATTGATGGTGCAGCTTTTGTTGAACGTGTATCAGTAGATACTCCAGCAAATATTAGAAAAGCAAAAAAAGCGATCAAGGAAGCTTTCCAGTGTCAAATCGATCGCAAAGGCTTTTCTATTGTTGAAGTACTCTCAACTTGCCCGACCAACTGGGGCATGACGCCGATTGATTCAATTAAGTGGCTTCAGGACAACTTGATTCCTTACTATCCATTAGGAAACTTAAGAAGACCAGAGGGGGTAAAATAGATGTTGAATGAGAAAATTATTTGTGCGGGATTTGGTGGCCAAGGTGTTATGCTTATGGGCCAATTGATCTCATATGCGGGAATGCTTGAAGGCAAAGAAGTTTCATGGTTGCCTTCTTACGGACCGGAAATGCGTGGCGGGACTGCAAACTGTAGTGTCATGGTTTCAGGAAAACCGATTGGTTCACCAGTCATCACAGATGATGCAACTACAGCAATCATCATGAATTTACCTTCACTTGACAAGTTTGAAGTGGATATCGCTACTGGCGGAAATATTATCATCAACAGTTCGTTGATTGAAAGAAAGACAAAAAGAGATGATCTCAAAGCTTATTATGTCCCTGCCAATGAGATCGCAGTTGAACTTGGAAATGCAAAAGTTGCAAACATGATCATGCTTGGTGCTTATCTTGAGCTCACTAAAGTTGTATCTGTTGATTCAGTTATGACAGCTCTTAAGAAAATTTTCGGAGAATCAAAAGCACATTTGATGAAAATCAATGAAGATGCCCTTGCAAGAGGTGCCAAAGCGGTAAAAGCTTAATAGACCAATAGACCAAATAGACCCAAAAGTCGTCAGCATGAACTGCTTGACCTTTTGGGTCTTTATTTTGTATACAATGTATGAGATAATTAGAGCGAAATAAAAATTGGGAGTGTATATGAAAGATTTTTTGCAGGCTTTTGGATTGATATTTATAGCGGAGATGGGCGATAAGACACAAATTATGGCGATGGCGTTTGCTACAAAGTATAAAGTCAGAAGTATTTTAGTAGGCGTAATGATTGGCTCATTTCTTAATCATGGTATAGCTATTTTGCTCGGTTCAATGCTCAATCGGATTATTCCGATTGATGGTCTGCAGCTGGTTGCAGGTGTACTTTTTGTCGCGTTTGGATTGATGTCGCTTTCCATTGCCGAAGATGACGAGAATAAAGGATTTGGGAAAAAGTATGGTGCAATTATAACAGTTGCCATTGCATTCTTTTTAGGAGAACTTGGGGATAAGACACAGTTGACGGCACTCACGCTTTCAACGCAATCGGCATTACCTGCATTAACTCTTGCTGGAACGGTATCCGGTATGGTAGTGGTCAGTTCTTTTGGAATCTTTGTGGGCGCTAAACTTGGAGATCGAATTCCAGAACATATCATTAAGATTATGGCATTTATGATTTTCATGATATTTGGACTTAGTAAAATTTTCATGTCAGAATATGTTCAGAGTATGGGTACTGTATTTGTCTTCCTTCTCACAGGAGTGATACTGGCACTTACCGCTTTCAGAATAGTTATTTTTAGACGTCAGTTGAGCGAAATATCACTTTCAGCCCTTCGTGAGACAGCCAGTGATTTAAAAGCTTTCAGAAATGCACTTAAAAGTGATGTGGATACTTTGTGTAAAGAGTGTGAGGTGTGTTCTGAAGCAGACTGTCTTGTGGGTTATATGAAGGATTTGTTGTCTGAAAAAGTGGATCCCAAAATGATTGATCAGGAATACATTGATAAGATGCTGAACAAGCGTTTTGACGTTGCAAGAGCAAAAATGATCAAGGATATTTTAGAGCAGTATTTTATGGATCATCCCGGAGAACGTGAGAACAACCTGGAGCTTAAGAATATTGAATTGATTTTGAATCAGATTATCGATAAAGACCATTCGTCTTTGTTTAATATTATAAAAAACAGCTAAGGAGCAAATTATGTCTAGAATGTTTGGAACTGATGGTGTCAGAGGCATCGCTAACAAAGAATTGACTATTGAACTCGCTATGGCGCTCGGTAAGTACGGCGCACATGTCATTACAAAGGGAAAGAAAAAAGCTAAAATAGTAGTTGGAAAAGATACCAGAATCTCAGGAGATATGCTTGAAAATGCATTGATTTCTGGAATTTTGTCAGCAGGTTGTGACGTGATTAAATTGGGAGTTGTACCTACCCCTGCTGTGGCAAAGCTTGTCAGAACCATGGGGGCTGACGCTGGTGTCATGATTTCCGCATCACATAACCCTGTTGCGTTCAATGGAATCAAGTTCTTTGACAGCAAAGGTTTGAAACTTCCTGATGAAGTTGAAGATGAAATTGAAAAAAACATAAATGACAAGAAAGAAGTTGAACTGCCGATTGGCAATGAACTTGGACATATCAAAGAATATGAGCATGCTAAGGCTGAGTATATAGAATATGTGATTAAAACTTTAGAGGGAATCACATTTGAAGGAATGAAAATCGCGATGGATTGTGCCAATGGGTCTGCATTTGAAGTGGCACCTATCGCCATGAATGATTTGAATGCCAAAGTATATTCCATTCATCATGAGCCTGATGGTACCAATATCAATGAAAATTGTGGATCAACCCACATGAACGACTTAAAAAAATTTGTCAGTGTTGTCAAAGCGGATGTTGGATTGGCATTCGACGGCGATGCAGACAGACTATTAGCCGTTGACGAGAACGGTGACTTTGTCGACGGAGATAAAATCATGGCAATCTGTGGTCACCACATGAATAAAAAAGGTTTACTTAAAGAAAACACTATAGTGACTACTGTAATGAGCAATCTGGGTTTTGATGTAGCAGTCAAAGAAAATGAAATGAAGACAATTAAGACCAAAGTAGGCGACCGCTATGTGCTTGAAGAGATGCTTGAAAATGGATATGTCCTCGGTGGAGAGCAATCAGGACACATCATTTTTCTGGAGCACAATACCACTGGAGATGGTCTTTTGACTGCTTTACAGCTCTTAAAAGTCATGAAAGAAACAGGGAAACCTCTTTCTGAACTGGCTAAAATCATGACAGTATATCCACAAGTGCTTAAGAATGCGAAAGTCAGTAACGCAAAAAAATACCGCTTCATGGAAAACAAAGCGGTAGCTGATCGTATTGATGAAGTTGAAAAGGCATTTCATGGCAACGGCAGAGTGTTGATCAGACCTTCTGGAACCGAGCCACTGGTGCGTGTTATGATTGAGGGTTCTGATCAGAGTGTGCTGGACAGGTATGCTGATGAACTGGTTGAATTGATTGAGAAAGAACTTTGCGATTGATCCAATCACCAATTTCATTTGCACAGGTTTCATAATCGGTTACAATGAACTCTGCTTTATGTTGATGGGAATCTATGCTTTTGTAATAGATCGGATCATAATGGTTTAAGAGCAGTTTTTGGGTTAGTGTTTCATAATCACCCTCTTTGAAATGCTCTGTTAATTCGGAAAATAATTCTTTTGTGATATAAGGCTTTATTTTTCCAAGAGCAGCTTCAAATGAATGCTGAAAATCTGGAGCGCTCACATAGTCTTCAATCAAACCACTGATTCTAAAATCAAGGGAGGCGGATACTTTAATGTAGATGCCTCCTTGTAATCTGTCAAATATGGCATTAGGAACAAAGACATGACCAATGCGCTTGCTTTCGGATTCCACAAAGCAATAAAAATGATCCACTTGGCCTAGCTGATCGAAGATTTCATTTTCAAAACTTTGAACGCTTTGTTTGCCTGAAGTGCCAATTGCTCCGAGATGGGAACCTTTATGATTGGCGGCACCTTCCAAATCGAGAACGGGATGACCAAGTTTTTTGAGTTCCAGAAGGATATGTGTCTTTCCTACGCCTGATAAACCGTTGACCACAATAAATGTTGGCAATTTTTCGGAATCTTGGAGGACGTTCAAGACTTCCTGCCGATAACTTTTGTAACCACCTTGCAACCAATAAACGGGCATGTCGATGCTTCTCATCAACAGAGCGATGGAGCGGCTTCTGTAGCCACCTCTTGCACAGTAGAAGACAATTTTTTTATCAGGATGGTCTTTTCTCAGATTTTCAACTGTTTCAAAAAACATCAGTAGCTTCGCGGAGCCGTGCTGTAGCCCGACTTTTTTTGCTTCCTCCACAGAAGCGTTCTTGTAGATCCAACCGACCTCATGACGTTCGAGGTCGTTTAAGATGGGAAGATTGATTGCGCCAATGATATGGCCTTTTTCAAATTCCGATTCACTTCTGACATCAATATATAATCTATTTCGATCTTTATAATCGTAGGGAATTGCTTTATACATAAATTGATCCTTTCCAAATTTGTGTCATTGACATCATAACATAAAACAAAAAAACGGACCAGTTTTTTGTTGGATTATAAATGAATGGGTATATTAAAAGAATGAGGTGTAAATTATGAGATTGGTAAATATCATGGAAGTGCCGCCAGGCAGTAAAATTGCAAAACCAGTTTACGACTCCAAATTGTCACTACTGATCAATAGCGATGCCACTCTTACTGAGAAATTAATCAAAAAATTGATGCAAGTGGATATCAGGCATCTGTATATTGAAGATGAGATTTCAAAGGGAATTGTTCTGGAACCGATGATTTCGGATGAACTTAAACTGCAGACCATTGTATTTATGAAAAAAATATATGACTCTCAGATGCAAAAGGACAATACACCGACAGAGAAGGTTCGGGAAGACAGCATCAGAGAACTCAAAGCATTGATAGATGATATCATCACTGAAATTTATAGCAAAAACAACCAAAAGTATTACAGTACCGAATTGATGGGTGCAGAAATGTATCATTACAACCATGCCGTGGAAGTTATGATTTTGTCACTCTTGATTGGCAAGAAAATGGGCCTTGACCGTGAAAGATTGTTAAAACTTGGAATGGGCGCTGTACTCGCAGATGTCGGTAAAACCAGGGTTCCTCAAGAAATATTGAATAAGAAAGGGAAACTCGAACCGGAAGAATTTGAAGAAATGAAGTATCATGTCCAGTACAGTTACAATATTTTGAAAGAGTTGGTGGGGTTATCCTCCTTATCGAGACAAATTGTACTATTACATCATGAAAAGCTTGATGGCAGCGGTTATCCGAATGGCTTCACTGGAGATCAGATTCCATTGCTAGTAAGAATAGTGACAGTTTGTGATATCTTCAGCGCCATCGTATCAGACAGGAATTACAACACGCGTATTTCAGTGGATACTGCTCTTGAAATCCTGAGATCGGCAACGCCAGTCAAACTCGATTCGGACGCATTTCATACTTTGATTCAGGTGGTAGACATTTATCCTCCTGGAACTTTGATTGAACTCAGTAGTGGGCAACTAGGAATCGTGGTGATCAACAATCCCAATTCGCCAACACGTCCAGTGGTCAGAATCATCAGTGAGTCTAAACTGAAAGAAGATGATCTGATTATAGATTTGATGAAGGACCTTACGTTATTCATAAAAAAAGTGTTACCAAAACTCCCTTAAGCTCCCTCAAGGGAGTTTTTGTTTTGTTTACTCTGGTGGTATGATAAGATATTGTTAAGATTTGAAACGGAGGACTGGATATGGATAAAAAATACATATTATCACTGGATCAAGGAACGACGAGTTCCAGAGCGATACTATTTGACGCGGCGGGAGAAATTGTCAAATTAGCCCAGAAGGAATTTACTCAGATTTATCCGAAATCAGGGTGGGTGGAACATGATCCGATGGAGATCTGGGGATCACAATCAGGAGTTGCACGTGAGGTCATTGAATCTGCTGGCATCAAAACAGATGAAATTGCTGCGATTGGGATTACCAACCAGCGAGAGACCACTGTCATTTGGGACATTGAGACAGGAAAACCAATTTATAATGCGATTGTATGGCAATGCAGAAGAACTGCGGGAATTTGTGACGATCTCATTGAAAAAGGATATTCCGAATATATTAAAGAAGCCACTGGTCTGGTTGTGGACGCCTATTTTTCCGCAACTAAAATCAAATGGATATTGGATCATGTGGAAGGCGCTCGTGACAAAGCCAAATCTGGAAAATTACTCTTTGGGAATATCGATTCTTGGCTGATTTGGAATTTGACTAGAGGCAAAGTTCATGTCACTGATTATTCCAACGCCTCGAGAACAATGATGTTCAATATTGACACTTTGACATGGGACGATCAGATTTTGGAGTGGCTGGACATCCCAAAAGTAATGCTCCCCAAAGTTAGGCCGTCTTCAGAAATCTACGGTGAGACAGATCCCCAAACATTTGGTGGGGCTCAGATTCCAATTTCAGGATGTGCAGGGGATCAACAGGCGGCATTGTTTGGACAAACCTGTTTCTTACCTGGTTCAGCTAAAAATACTTATGGAACGGGATGCTTCATGCTAATGAACACAGGCGAGAAGCGGGTACCATCTAAAAATGGACTGCTGACAACCATAGCTTGGGGACTAGACGGTAAAGTGGAATATGCACTTGAAGGATCGATATTTATAGCCGGTGCGGCAATTCAATGGCTTCGTGATGAGTTGATGTTGATCGGAAAAGCTGAGGATAGTGAATATTTTGCCTCCAAAGTTGAGGATACTGGTGGCGTCTATTTTGTACCAGCGTTCGCAGGACTTGGTGCCCCTTACTGGGACATGTATGCGAGAGGTGCAATTGTAGGTATGACCAGGGGAACGAACAAAAACCATATCATCAGAGCAACACTCGAGTCTTTGGCATATCAGACGCGTGACGTTTTAGAAGCTATGCAGGAAGACTCAGGTTTAAAACTTCGCAGGCTTAAAGTGGATGGTGGTGCAACAGTGAATAACTTTCTGATGCAATTTCAATCGGATTTACTGGGGACAGAGGTGGTGAGACCCGTGGTGACAGAAACCACAGCGCTTGGTGCAGCATTTTTGGCAGGACTCGCTGTTGGATTTTGGGAGAACAAGGAAGCGTTAAAAGAACAATTCGAAATTGAAAGAACTTTTAGTCCTACCTTTAATGAAGAAAAGCGCAATAAAAAATACAGAGGATGGCAAAAGGCAGTGTTGAGATCTAAGTCTTGGGAAGCTGAGGAAGAATAGACATTCATGCAAATCATACATATTGTAATATAAATTTCATTGTTTATATTGCAATATGTATGATATAATTTCATTGGAAGGTGGTGATGTAGTGATGCGATCGAAAACTTAATAGAAGCGCCAGAACTGACTAGTCAGTTGACGAGGGCGGGGTTAATCGAAAGTTCGGCGGGTGCCCCGCGGTGTAATCAACACCGTAAAATATCTTACAAAACCTTGAAGTGATTTGAGGGACAAAGTGGATAGGTTGATTCAAGGCTATAAGTGCGTAATTTTGCAGACACCTAGATAGGTGTCTTTTTATTTTTTGAAAACAAACATTATAATATAAAGGAGAAAACATATGTGTGGAATAGTTGGATACGTAGGAACGAACAAAGCAGTGCCTTATCTGATAGAGGGCCTCTCAAAACTTGAGTACAGAGGTTATGATTCAGCAGGAATCGCAGTTAACATAGGCGGAGCTGTAAAAGTCATCAAAGCAAAAGGCAGACTTTCAAATCTTGAAAGAATTGTTGATATGGATATGGATACTGTGCTTGGAATAGGTCATACAAGGTGGGCAACACACGGTGCACCTTCTGATGTCAACGCGCATCCTCACACCAATAGCAACGAGACGATTGCAGTTATTCATAATGGCATTATTGAAAACTATATGGAAATCAAGGACTGGTTGATCAATGACAAAAAGTGTGTTTTCAAATCTGAGACAGATACTGAAGTCATAGCTCATTTGATTGATTACTATTATGACGGCGACCTGATGAGCGCAGTGAGAAAAGCTGCAGACCGCATGGAAGGCGCTTATGCAATCGGAGTCATCGCTAAAGATGAGCCAGATCGTTTGGTGGCTGTGAGGAAAGACAGTCCTTTGATTGTCGGACTTGGTGTGAATGAGAATTTCATCGCTTCAGATATACCGGCACTATTAAAATACACTCGTGATATTTTGTTGATTGAAAATGATGAGTTTGTGGATTTGAGCAAAGATAAAGTAACTATATACAATTCACTCGGACAAGAACAGAAAAGGGAAATTTATAAAGTCACTTGGGATATAGATGCGGCTGAAAAAGAAGGTTTTGAACACTTTACACTTAAAGAGATTTTCGAGCAACCCAAAGGTGTTAGAGAGACTTTGTTCAGAAGATTGAATGCTGAGGATGATCTTGCAATGGAAGGCATTCGTCTTACTGCAGATGAACTTAAAAACATCAATAAAATTTACATCGTCGCTTGTGGTACTGCTTATCATGCAGGTCTTGTAGGCAGAAGAGCCATTGAAGCTTTCGCAAAAATTCCTGTGGAGTGTGATGTGGCATCAGAATTCAGATACAGAGATCCGTTTATCGATGAGAGAACCCTCTTTATAGCGGTATCTCAATCTGGGGAGACGCTGGACACACTTCAATCTCTGCGTGAAGCGAAAAGAAAAGGTGCCAGAGTACTTAGCATTGTCAACGTGGTTGGAAGTTCTGTTGCAAGGGAATCAGATGACCTGTTCTATACTTGGGCGGGACCTGAAATTGGAGTTGCATCCACTAAAGCATTCACAACACAATTGATTGCTTTTTACCTTATCGCGATGCATTTTGGAAGAATGAACGGAAAATTAACTGAAGAAGAGTTCAAAACTACAATTACAGAAATGAAGACTTTGCCTGAAAAAGTAACTGAAGTACTTGCAAAAAGCGAAGAAATCCAAAAGTTGGCTGCAAAGCAATTCAATAACGAGAAAGTGTTTTTCATGGGTAGAGGAGTGGATTCCGATCTTGCGATGGAAGCCTCACTGAAACTGAAGGAAATATCCTATATCAATTCATTTGCCATTCCAGCAGGTGAACTTAAGCATGGTACAATCGCGCTAATCGAGGATGAGACTTTTGTAGTGGCTCTTGCGACACAAGATAGACTGTATGACAAAATGCTATCCAACATCAAAGAGGTGAAAGCTCGTGGTGCACACGTATTTGCGATTGCAAAAGAAGGCCACTTGCAAATCGACAAGACTGCTGATGAAGTATTTTACATTCCAAACACATCTGATGCTTTAGCACCGCTTCTAGCCATCATTCCGATGCAGCTTTTTGCGTATTATGTGTCAACACTTCGGGGAAATGATGTGGATAAACCGCGTAACCTCGCAAAATCTGTGACTGTAGAATAGATCTGGCAAACATCGAGGAGGTACAAATGGTTGGAAAAATATTTATGACAGCGCTTTTGGCTTTTGGAATCATCAATCCTTCATTATTCATCAAAATAACTGAATTCTGGAAGTTTGATAGAAAAGCCCCCACTGATAAAGTGCTCATGGCAACGAGAATTCTTTGCGTTGTTGCCATACTTCTTATTTGGATCATGCTATAAGTGTGAACAAAATGTTAAGATTTATTAATAAATAAAAGTGCTTTTGCTATAACCTAAACTTGTGGATGACGCATGGTCGTCCAAAGTGGTGTATACTTTGAAAAACGATTTTGACAATCGTTTAACAGTGTGCATTGAAAGGGTTGTGGCAGAAGTGCTTTATTTTTTATTGTTATAATTCGAAATCCGTAATATACATTTGAGATAATTATATTTAAAACATATTAAATCGGGTAACGTAGCAGTTGTAATTTGTTACATAATCGTAACAATAGAATTTGTACGGCGCAATATGTTAAAAACATATTTCAATTTAGTCAAAAATGTTATATATTAGTAATGGATATTAAATCAATGTTACATTTCTTTGAACATTTCATAACATTTTACTTGATTTGTTAAAAATCGTAGTGTAATATATTAAATAATCCATAGAAATTTTTTTAGATATGAACCTTGGGGTTTATATAAATAGGGTCGCTTTCCATTTGGCCCGTCAATTTTAAGAAGGAGGATTATTTAGAATGAAGAAATCGTTAGTTTTATTTCTTTGCTTAGTATTGGTATCTACCGCGTTTTTGGCAGGATGTAGTCCTAAAGCTGAAGACACTACTCCGGTAGTAGAGACACCGCCAGCAAGCACAGAAGAACCAGCTCCAACAGAAGAACCAGTAGCGGAAGAGCCAAGTGGCACGCTAGTAGTGGGAATCACTGAAGCATCAGGTAACTTCAACCCTCTTTACTATTCATCAGCATATGACGGATACGTGGTTGATATGGTTTTCGAAGGCCTTGTAGCAAGAAACTTTGAAGGCGAATTCGAAGGCGTAGTAGCAGACAGCTGGGAATATTCAGAAGATGGAAAATCGATTACATTCAACATGAAAAAAGATTTGGTTTTCTCTGATGGACAACCTCTTACAGCAAACGATGTAGTATTCAGTTACTTAGTTCTCGCAGATCCTTCTTACACTGGCCGTTACAGCTCAGCTGTAAAAGACATGGTAAGCTATGACGAGTACTATGCAGGCGAAACAGAAGAATTTACTGGCGTTGTCGCTCTTGATGACTACACAGTACAATTCAACTTCAAAGAAGCACTTCGTACAAACTTTGCAGAAACTACTTATGCAATCTTACCAGCACACTACTATGGCGCAGATTTTGAGCCAGGTAATACTGCAAGCGTAGAAGCTCTTTCTACTGAAGCTATGGGATCAGGTCCTTACTTGATTTCTCAATTCAAGGAAAAAGAACTTGTTTACCTTGAAAGAAATCCTCTTTACAAAGGCGAAGGCTACATGATTCAAGATATCATCCTTAAATTCGTAGATATGACAACTGATATCGTTGAACTTACAAGTGGAAACGTTGACCTTTTAGCTGGCGCAATCGAGCCTACTAAAATTTCTGAAGCTAGAAACAACGGTTTCTCAATCAATAGCTACAACAGAAGCGGTTACGGTTACATCAAAACAAACAATGAATTTGGTCCTACAGCTGACAAGCTCGTAAGACAAGCGCTTTACTATTCATTCAATGTTAAAGAATTCGTAAACAGCTACTATTATGATAAAGATACTGATCAAGTACTTGCATCTACACAATACCACCCATTCTCACAAGTATCTTGGGCAATCACTGATGAGCTTAAAGCTGAAATGATCGAATACGATTTCGACCTTGAAAAAGCTAAAGCATTACTTGAAGAAGCCGGTTGGGTAGTTGGACCATCAGGATTCAGAGAGAAAGATGGCGTTGTAATGGAACTTAACATCGCAGCTATGCCAGATCATGATATCCTTGCAACTCTTATTCCTATGTGGGAAAGAGACTGGGGTCAAGGACTTGGCGTGAAACTTAACATCGCCTACCTTGAATTCAATACAATTCTTGACTATGTCATCTACAACTCAGATGCAAACGTTGAGAACTGGAGCTTATTCTTCCTTGCAACATCAATCACCACTCCAGATCCACATTCACTTTACACTGTATTCCACTCAGACTACATCGGTAGTGGTAATGACAATACAAGCCGTTACTCAAACCCAAGAGTGGATGAATTACTTGATGAAGCAAAAGGAATCATGGACATCGAAGAAGCTAAGCCAATCTATGCAGAAATCGCGAAAATCTTGAACGAAGATGCAGCAATGATGCCTGTATATGCAAACACTTACTTCGACCTTTACAATCCTAAATTGGTAGATTTCAACACAAGCTCACTTTACAACTGGGTACAAGCTTTAAAAGATGCTAAAATTGTAGAGTAGTCAAGATCTGAAACACAATAATCAGTATATTGAATTCATAAAGGCAGTCTTAATCTAGACTGCCTTTATTTTAAGCTTTGTTATAATAATTCTGAGGGGTGAAGGAATGCTAAAGTACATTTTAAGAAGATTACTTCACCTGATTCCAGTGCTATTGATTATCACGATCATATTGTTCGGGTTGCTCGAAATCATGCCTGGAGATCCGGTGAATGCGTACCTAGGGGTAGGCTCAAATACAACAGTTGAACAACAGCAACAAATCAGGGCACAACTTGGTCTGGACCAACCATTCCATATCAGATATGTCAAATGGTTAGGCAGAACGTTACAAGGGGATTTTGGAAATTCATACAAATACAGAAAACCAGTAAGCGATGTCATCGGGACTTATATTTGGAACTCATTTGCTTTGAATATCGTAGCAATGGTATTTGCCTTTGCGATAGCGATACCGGTGGGCATAAAATCCGCCGTGAAAAAATACGGACTATATGATAATTTTTGGACGGTATTCTCGCTAACGGGGGTATCAATGCCGTCATTTTTCTTTGCACTACTACTCATTTTTTTCGTAGCAATCCCCGTCAGTTGGCTGCCGCTTAACGGCATGCGTACCACATTGTTCCTTGCAAAGGGTTATGACAGTTTAGGACAGGAAATCCTTGACGTCCTCAAACATATGATTCTTCCTGCGACGGTACTCACAATTTCGAGCTTAGCGAGTCTTACGAGATATGTAAGAAACTCTGTAATAGAAGTTATCAACCAAGACTATATAAGAACAGCAAGATCAAAAGGTCTTTCTGAAAAAGTGGTCATCTACAAACATGCGTTCAGAAACGCACTTTTACCAATCGTAACATTGCTTGGCCTTTATATTCCTAGTCTTTTTGGAGGGTCAATCCTTCTTGAGACGGTATTCATCTGGCCAGGAATCGGTAACATCCTTTTCACTTCGATTGGAGATAGAGATTATTCAATGCTGATGGCGGCGAATGTATTTTATGCGGTCCTTATGCTTGCAGGCAACTTGCTTGCAGACTTAAGTTATGCACTTGTAGATCCTAGAATTCGTGTCAAATAATAAGTCAGGAGGATAACATGGTTAATAATAAAAAAGTAGAATTGATTCACAAACAAAAAGCTGTAGGCCCATGGCAAATCGCCTGGCAACGGTTTAGAAAAAATAGAATCGCCATCGTTGGTGCGTCTTTGTTCCTTTTAATAGTACTTGCAGTTGTATTCGTACCGATGCTGTCACCTTATGACATTTCGGAATTTGATCTTCAGGATAAGGAACTCGCACCGTCAGCGAAACATTGGCTTGGTACGGATGAGCAAGGCAGAGACGTAATGCTTAGACTCTTCACAGGTGGAAGAATCTCCATACTCGTTGGTCTGATGGCAGCTGGCGTATCGGTCGTTCTGGGATCTATTATAGGTGGCATGGCTGGCTATTATGGCGGCAGAATAGATAACTTACTCATGCGTTTTGCAGAAATCATATACTCCATTCCCTTTACACCGACGGTCATCTCGATTTCCGCGGCACTCATGTGGAAGGTGAGCTCGGATAAGAAGATGTTCTTCGTTATGCTCCTCATCGGTATCCTCAGCTGGCCTGG
>JAGXHV010000025.1 GCA_024636005.1 Bacillota bacterium | reverse complement strand
TGTCTTCGATCACTTTTTTCGCAAAGGAAAGACCAAGACCTGAAGTTTGATTCATGGAGTAGCCAGCGATCCATATTTTATCTAATTTTTCTTCTGAAATGCCTATTCCATTATCTGTAATGATGATTTGGACATCGTCACAGTCTCTGATGACTTCAATTTTGATTTCTTTGAAATCATGTGTATAAGGAACAACTATTGCGTTTTCTATCAAATTGATCAGTGCACGGACTACGCGGATTTTGTTGACATAGATACTTGGCAATCCCTTATCAGCGTGGATTTCAATATTCAATCGCTCATCTTCCACCGGTATTTGTGCACGCACATATTGAACGACTTCGTCGACATTCAGATGCTGTCTTGAGGAATCGTACAAAAAACTCGAAATCATCTCTGACATTTTTCCAACAGCACTTTCAATCCGATCTGTGTAGTCACCGATTTTTCCGATATCTTTGGATAGGGACAGCAGTGAATTAAGCCCCCGGATAGTTACAAGTGGCGTTTTGAGGTCGTGGGTCAGTGAGTTGATCTCTTCATAAATTCTATTTTCCATCGCTTGAGATTGGATGGCGGTAAGTGCTTTTTCTTTCTGAAAGTTCTCTTCAGCGATGCTGATATTCCGGTCATGTGACATGAAAAGAATCGATGTGATGATTGCAGACAAAAACATAGGAAGAAAAAATGCAAGCCCCATGAAATTCATTACGGATGTGCTATGCAGATAAACTGAAGTGATTTTTATGCTCGTAGCTACATCGGTGACTCCAAATTGATAGGAAGTCAGTGCAGGCATGACGTTGAGCCAAGAAAATGCAAAAAAAATCTGGATTGACAACACTGATGAACGAAAAAGTGGATAATTGTCACTCGTTGAAGGCTTGATCAAAAGTAGGGTGACCAAGGCGGAAACCATTCCATTCAAAGGCTCCCAAGGCAGTTTCATCCAATAACCGATCAAAAAGTTCATACCTATGAAAGCAGAAAAGTGAATGACATATCGGATGTTGTCGTTGATTCTCTTTTGGCTGCCTGTAAGCATAAGAACACATGAGATGCTAAGAAAAATCAGCGTGCTTTGGACCGCATGTAGAAAATTGTTTGATGCGGCGGACAAGATCAGGTGTCCACTATCTCCGGTTGTGATTGCTTCTCTGATTTTGACAATCAAATTGAACCAGGATTCTTCTGTTACCGCAGGAAAAAAGACTGCCATCATCACTAAAAAAAGTGTGGCAAAACCATATTTGAGTTCTTCTTTATTTTGAGTTCCTATCATATCGACCTCTTACCTGAATGCAGATGCATAGGGTTCTGATATATCAGTAATATTATCCACTAGAGTCAAGGGAATATCATTTTGCCTGGCCGTTTCAGAAATGAAATGATCAAAATCTCCCTCAAATGTTGAAATGACATAATGAGATTTTGGGATAATATTGCCAAGCATCTCGTCGGTTTCTGCCGCACGGCGTTGTTTGCCACCTATAAAAACGGAAATGACAGTGACTTCGTTTTTTGAAGCATAGTTCAGAAGACTTTCAATTCTTTTTGACTCCGTCTCAAAGCTTAGTTGGTTCACCTTCTCACTGAGTGGACTGTATCCAATGACAAAGACAATTGTATTGATGTCCTCTAGGTCTTCATTTTCAGCTTGTGGCATAAAAAAATTGTGAATCATCAACTTGTTTGAAATATCTTTGATGATATAGGTATCTGTACTTTGTCCCGCCGAAGTGACAAGTATGGTCTCTTCTGCTATTGGTCTTGGCAGGGAAGGGACAACATGAGCGTTCACATTGCGAGAGAGCGGACTGTTTGTTGAAATAAGGTAAAGAAGGACGACCAAAATTGGCAGAATCAACAACTTTCTAATTCTCATAATCATTTTCCGACATTGTCCGATTCATCAATCAGTTCGATTTGATTCAGGACTTCCTTTCCGGTAATATGCGGTTCGAATCCTTTGACGAGACTTGATGATCCGATGGCTGTCATTGTATGGGTCAAAGGAATGGATACGACCTCTGAGGCAATGATTTCCTGTATTTCCCTATAAAGGCTTTTTCTAAATTCGACATCCGTTACATTGCGTGCTTGCACCAAGAGTCGATCCACAGTCTGGTTTTCATAAAATGAATAGTTCAGCGCTAGTCCCGATTTTGTGTTCTCTGAAGAGAAAAATGTATAGAGGAAATTGTCTGGGTCTACGATATCGCCATTCCATCCGACGATTGCCATCGGGTGATCGCCTTCTTTGATGGCTTCAATAAATGTATCCCACTTAATAATGTGAAGATCTACTGTGATACTTGCTTTTGCAAGCTCAGATTGTAAAAACTTAGCTACTTGAACAGGGTTTGATATATATCCTCTCGGTTGGTCCATCACCCATAATGAAGTGGCAAAACCTTCTTCATAACCAGCTTCCTTAAGGAGTCTTTTTGCGGTCTGTACATCCGGTTCTGGAGATTTGATGGATTCATGATAACCTAGCAGAACAGGTGGTAAAAATGTGTTCGCCGGTCTAGTCAGCGGATTGGGATCATCGTTGATCATAGCGTTCTTATCAATTAGAAGGCTTATGGCTTGTCTGACTTTCAGATTGTCAAAAGGTTCTATGTTTTGGTTGAGTGCCAAATAGCTGATATTGAAATAAGGCCTATAATAGAGTTTCAATCGATTGTCCGTTCTTGATTGCTCGACTTCTGATGGGTTCAGACCATCGACAATATGAACCTCACCATCCAAAAGCAAATCAATTTTACTGATCTGAGAACTGATTTTCTTGAATACAACTCGATCGACTTTGGCTTTTGTCCCCCAATAATCCTTGTTTTTCTCGAGAATGATCTGATTGTTTTTATCCCAGGATTCAAATTCAAATGGGCCAGTACCCACTGGACTCAATTTCAAATTTTCGTTGTATTTCATGATGGCTTCAGGGCTTGCGACTCCGAATGATGGCATGGCAAGCACGTTTAAAAATGGAGCATAAGGTTTATTCAATACAATCTCAAGAGAATAATCTGAAAGTGCGGTGACGCTTTTCACAATTCCTGGGAAACCACCGAAACTGTAGCTCCAGTAACTGAAATGACCCGCATGATATGGACTGTCGATATCCATCCAACGGTGAAAATTAAATGAGACTGCGGTGGCATCGAGTTTAGAGCCATCGTGGAATTTGATGTCGTCACGTATTTTAAAGACCCATGTTTTTCCATCTTCGCTCATTTTCCAGCTTTCAGCGAGACTTGGTAGAACCTCGGATCCTGTAGTATCGAATTTGACAAGTCCTTCATAGATATTGGTAGTGACCTGAAAGGATTCTGAATCGGTGACGACAGCGGGATCAAGACCAATGGAATCAAGAGTCCTTCCGACAATCAAAGTCTTTGGGGCTTGTTCGCCCATTAGATTTGAAACGGTATCATCGTACCAGGCAGAGGCGGATCTATTATATTTTATGAGAAGAAATCCCATGGATGCCAGTAAGAGAACCAATGCTATGACCAGTCCCTGTAATTTTAATTTATTTCTCAATTGAATATCCCCTTTATCAATAAATTCTCGATATATTATATCATAGTTGTCAAGATTCTTTTGTTAGTGATGTGTTATAATGTAAAAATACAACTATTCAAAAATGAGGTAACCATAGATGATCAGTATAAAAAAAATAACCAGATTAAGTCTGATTACGATTATTGTTTTTTCTGTGTTCGTGATCTGGCTTAATTTTTATTTTGTGCCTGAAGTCAGGACTTACACTACAAAGAACCAGTCGTATGAGGAATCCATCACTGAAAAGCACTCTGAGATGGAACTGTCAATACGTGTAATGGGCAATATACATCAACAAGTCCAGAATTCTGATAAACCTGAGATAAGTGACACATTGCAAGAAGCCTTTAACAGAAATAAAGGTATTCTCGAGCTCAAATCAAAGGAGATCATGGTTGAAATAGATGGACTTAAATTCAATTGGGACAAATTGAATGCCATGAGTTTTGCCCGACATGGGGATTCCATACTGGAACTCTCAAGTTTGCTTGATGAGATGAATTTAAAAGCGGAAGAATTGCATAAATTGATGTCTGAAGCATCTATCGAGGAGATCCCTTATGATTCGCTTGAGGAGCTCAAGGATTCAAACACCGAGCTCAGCTTACGGCTAAAAAATGAGCATCGCATCCTCAACAACACTATTGTAGGCGACTTGAATGCTATAATCAACATCATGTTGATCATATTACTGGCGCTCCTTCTCGGATACAATATCGGAGTAATCCGGTTCACTTCAAAAGAATATATTTTCATACATCACAGCTTCAAAGCACTTGGTAGCAATCGATTTGATTTTGAGAGCCTGCCCACTGTAAAGTCCATATTTAAAGAGGAAAAAGAAATGAAAACTTACATCAAGCAATTGTTTGATGAAAGGAAATTCATTGCTGAAATCAGAGAGATTTTACTGGAGCATTATATTGTTGACGATGTCATCGAATCATTATTTGAAAGTCTTGAAAAAGTCATGGGGATTGATCGGATCGGAATCGCATTTGTGGATTATGACCGAAACCTATTGATTGCCGAATATGGTGTTTCAAATTATGATGAAGTTTTGCTAGGACCGGGTTTCGAGGTGGAAATCGGCTCATCCAGACTGTCTAGTATGTTGGTGGATAAACAACCGTTTATGACATCTGATCTTGAACTTGACTTCATGAATCATCCCGAGAGTCCGGCACTTGCTCTGCTCAATAAAGAAGGCATCCAATCAAATCTCGTGTTACCAATGACGATGGGGGAAGCTGTCTTCGGGATGGTGTTCTTCAGTTCCAAAGAAAAGCGTTTTTTCGGGCAGGAACATTTGATGCTTGCTGAAAAGTTGATATATGAAATAAAAGGACTTCTGAATCGAGCCTATTTCACTAAGGTCGTCTTTTCAAAAATCACAACGAGTTTTTCTGAACTCGTGGATCAGAAGGATAATGAGACTGGAGACCATATCAACAGAATGGTCAAATACTCCGTGGCCATAGCAAAAGGTTTGAGTTATAAAAAAATGCCTGGTTACGATGTTGACAGAAAGTTCATTCTTGAAATTGAGCGAAATGCATCGTCTCACGATATCGGAAAAGTAGGCATTCCCGACAGCGTCCTCAAAAAGCCTGGCAAACTTAATCCTGAAGAATGGGAGATCATGAAGACCCATGCGGCAATCGGAGCCGATATTTTTAGAGACCTCAGAATGGGTCTCACTGTATTTGATCCTGAATTCTATAAAATGGCCGAGCAAATCGCTCGTCATCATCATGAAAAGTGGGATGGGTCTGGTTATCCAGATGGGCTTAAAGGTAATGAAACGCCTCTATCTGCACGAATCGTCGCGATTGCTGATGTGTTTGACGCCTTGACATCCAAACGGGTTTATAAGGAAGCTTTTTCTCTAGATGCCTCACTTGACATCATTAAAAACTCGAGAGGTAATCACTTGGACCCGGTTGTTGTGGATGTCTTTTTTGAGAATCTGGAAATCATGGTAAACATTATGAATGGTATTGAATAAATTAATTTATATGGTTTGAGCACTGGAATTCCAATAATGAGCTTCACATTTAGAATTGTTAGTATATTTTGAGATAGAATTATACTGGTTAACTGGTTATAATGTTCTTTAGGTGTTCTAATATTTGGTGACTTGGGGAGGAATCAATGTTCAAATTCAAAAGAAAGAAAGACAGTGCAAGTGTGGGAAAGGGATTGAAATTTGAATTTAGAAATTGGAAGATTAGAAACAAAATATTCATAGGTTTTATCGTCATCATATTATCGCTTATTTTTATCACAGCAACTGCTTACAATTTCATTGGAAGAATTGTTAAAGAGTACATTCCTGTCATTGAAGCCCAAACAATCATCGCCAGTTCGGTACAGGAAATGAACGTGACACAACGGGATTTCGTGATCATCGACCGTTCCAATGAAGAATTCTTTAAAGCGGCTGAGACCATGCAAGAAGGACAACTCAGTCCTACTGAACGCAGTCTGGAATTCGGGGAACATTATAACAATGTTCTCAAGACAATCGATGAGCTCAGAAAAGCATCGTTGATCAAAAACGATGAAGAGCTCATTGATCAACTCTACAAACTTGAGGGGAAATTATCAGTCTACAGACAGACCTTCAATGAAATGCATCTCAAAATTCAAAAGCGTGGTTTCGGTGAATATGGGATCATAGGTGAGATTGAATCGCTTAGAAAACTGCTCAAAAACAAGTTGGTGTCTCTGCCACAAGATGAAAATCTGGTGAAAGCACTTGCCAACCTTGATATGGCTCACATCAATTATTTGTATACACAAGAAGCACGCTATCAAAAACAGATTGCAGATCGACTAGGTTATCCAAACACCCAGGTGGCTCTAGGCAATTACACCCAAAAGTTCAAGGATGAGTATGGAGAAATCGCAACGGGATATACCGACAGATTCCTCGAACTTGTGGAAATCGACAATGTCATTGGTAGGAACGAAAATGAAGGTTTATTTGCTAAAATTGGAGCTTTGAGCGCGGAAGTAACTGACATGGCTGACGTCTTCAACGACAGTATCAAGCAAAGGCTTGAAGATCAAATAGCTGGAACAATGATGATGCTACTTCTTACAGTTGCATTAATCACTTTGATAGCAATAGGGTTTGCTGTCTTACTGTCAAACATCATCTCAAAACCACTTACGAATGTGAACAAGATGCTCAGTGACATTTCAGACGGTGAAGGTGACCTGACGAAAGAGCTGAACATCAATACCAGAGAAGAAATCGGCACCCTTGCCAAACTCTTCAACCAATTTGTCACTAAAATCAGAAACGTTGTGATTCAGGTGAAAGCTAGCGCCGCTTCACTCATAAACTATACGGATGAAATTCATGAAGCCATAGAACAGGCTAATGAGAGTATTGAGAAAGTCAATTTTGAAGTCAGGAACATGGTAGATGGCCTACAAAACAGCGCAAGTGTTGTTGAGCAGACCACTGCCGGTATTGAGGAGCTTTCCAGCAGTGCCCAAATGATTTCAAAAGAAGCCGATGCTGTGGCAAGCGACTCCAAACAAGTGCTATCCGCATCAAAAGACGGTGTGGAAAAGCTTTCAAAAGTGGTGAACAGCATTGGGCAAGTGAAGAACTCAACGGAATCCATGGCAAATGTCATTGGTGCCCTTAAACTGTCATCTGAAGAAATTGTTGGTATTGTCAACATGATCAATGCCATTGCGGAACAAACATCATTACTTGCTCTCAATGCCTCCATAGAAGCAGCTCGAGCAGGAGAACATGGACGAGGTTTCTCGGTTGTGGCAGAAGAGGTCAGAAAGTTAGCGGAGCAGAGCAAAGGTTCGGCTTTCAAAATCAATGACATCATCTCGCAAATCTCTAAGGACATAAATGGTGCGAGCGAGACCATGATTAAGGAACAAAAACTTGTTGATCTCAGTGTCAGCGAAGCCAATGATACCAGTGTAAGTTTCAATCAAATTCTCAGTCTGATAGAGGCGATTGCAGTGAAAATGACGAATATCAGTCATGGCGCACAGCAACAGTCAATGATTTCAGAGGAAATGGCCAAAGCGATCGATGAACTTTCAAATGTCATGCAAGGCAATGTCGCTTCATCCGAGCGAATCGGTGAAAGCGTTGAGAGCCAAGTGGCGACTTTTGAGGAGATCGCAGCCAGCATCACTGAACTTAAAAATATGGCCGGTCTACTGGAAACAGAAACAAATCGTTTCAAAGTAGTATAATAAAAACATGCAAACAAAACGGGGCAGTTTTGCGCAGGGGAAATCGCTGCACGGAATTGCCTCGTCTGGTTTGTCAAAAGAAAGGTGTGTAATAGAATTGATCCAGATAAAAGAATGTTATTTGCATATACTCGATTATTTAAATGACACAAAAGTCTTCTCAGAGGTCCCCATGGTTCTGGATGCGGACATTGAGGAATACGTCTCAAAACATATAGAAAGTTTTTTTGAAGGGTATGATGTTTCAGACATTTTGCTTAACAATACGATGAAAGCTCATCAAATGATCATGACATCCCAATCGACAGGCTTCGCATCGCTTGGACTTGATGTCGCGGATGTGCTGCTTGAAGAAATGTCGAAAAGTGAGGACATCAAACCATGCGATCTGATTTGTGCATTGATCGATCGTGAAGACAAAGAATATATGGCATTCATCAAACTGAATTTCAAGACTTCTTATGTGCATTTGGTTGAGATGGAAGGTCAGGCGATCGCCAATAAAATCATCAGGCACGTTTCAACATTGCCACACAAGACCCAAACGGTGGATGAAGGCTTCGTTGTGGATTGGATGTCTGGTAAAGCATTTGTCAAAGACAAGGTAGTGACAGTTGACGGTAAAAAAAGAGCATACATCGCGAATGCTTTTTTTGCGAACACATCAGTATTGACGCCTAAAAAAGCGGTTGATATAATGACCAAAACAGCTGAAAAAATCGTCCAAAAATATCAGGACAACAATATGGTCAAAATGGCAAAAGTGCGTTCGACAATTCACGAGTTGATTGATTCGGATGTGGAAATGACCTCTGATGCCATAGCTGAGCAATGTTTTGAAACTGCAGCTGAAAGAGAAGCTTATAATGAGGAAATCTCAAAAAAAGGTCTCGATGATAAAACTTGGATCGTGGACGAAACCCATAAGAAAAAAATCAAAAGAAGTCAGAAAATCAAAACTGCCAGTGGTGTAGAGATTATTTTGCCTTATGACTATACTGCAAATGGTGAAAATTTTGAAATTATCAACCACCCGGATGGCACATTATCCATCCAACTCAAAAATTTAGGAGAGCTTTTATGAGAATCAACAAGTTTTTAAGTGATGCCGGCATCTGTTCCAGACGTGAGGCTGATCGTCAAATTGAATCAGGTAATGTAGTCATAAACGGCGAACCTGCGACTCTTGGGTCCAGAGTCGGCCCAGAGGATGAGGTTCTCTATGGTGGCAGAGTTGTGCAAGGTGGTTCAGAGAAGGTCTATCTCGCATTCAACAAGCCAATCGGAGTGGAATGCACTTCAAACAGAGAAGTGAAAGACAATATCATCGATTATATCAATTTTTCTACCCGCATTTTTCCTGTAGGAAGACTTGATAAAAATTCAGAAGGTCTCATTTTGCTCACCAACGATGGCGAATTATCCAACGGCATACTCAAAGCACGTTATTACCACGAGAAGGAATATGTTGTCACGGTCAATCAACCATGTACAGACGAGTTTATCCGTAGGATGAGCAATGGGGTGGAAATTCTCGACACACTTACAAGATCCTGTGAAGTAAAGCAGACAGGGCATTCTACATTTACTATTGTTTTGACCCAGGGACTGAACAGGCAAATCAGAAGAATGTGTGAGGCACTTGGTTATGAAGTGGTTAAACTTAAGAGAATTCGGGTAATAAATATAATGCTTGGTGATTTGCCGAGAGGGAAATGGCGTCATCTCAGCAAGGACGAACTGGACGAACTTAGGAGATTGGTGTATTCTAAAGGTACCGAGTAAATGGGACGATATTATCAGTGACGCTTTCGTTGATTGATTAAGATGGGAGTATAAGATTATGTTATTGAATGTTATGATTGCAGGTGTTATTACTTTTCTGATTTTCATATCGGTGGAGTTTTACAACAGCATGAGACAATTTATTATTTTTAAGAAAGTCAGGGATGCTTTGTTGCTTTCCACTTTCAATTATTTAAAAAAGACACCTGAGCGAATGGTGGATCTCAATCGCCTAAGAAGCGTTCTGATCGAAAGACTTCAGGAAATCAAGCTCTCACCATGGGTGGATGACATCAAAATCACATGGCAGTCTGTTGATGCCATTCAATTTATCTTTGAATTCAATTTTGAAAAACTGAAACCAAGATACAAATTTATCATCGGGCTTAAAGATGTGGAAGAAATGTTGAAGAGGATGTGACCCAATGAGAAAAATAGTCGTAGGCGTTTTGTTTTTAATCATCACGTTCTTTATATTCAGTATGGTTTTTAAAAACAGAGAACCGGAGCCTATTATTTCCTATGTCTTCGATTTCGAAGAAGAAATCGATCGTGAATTTTGGCTTGTCGGTCCATGGGAATCTTTTGAAAGGTCTTATGAGAGCGTAGCTGTCAGTGGAGGCGTAGTCAAGTTGTCTTCAGACGTTAACGGCATCATGCCCTACATGTTGACCAAACCGATTGAAATCAGGGATGGAGATGTCATTACTCTTAAAAGAAGAGTTAAGATCGAGCACGGTAGTGATACTTTTTCAGGTGGAATTGCCATGTATCAGACATCGGATATTGAACTTTTGCCTGAGGAGACTGATGGAGAATGGTTCACATCGCTTGGAGATGGTGTGTTTTTGGTCGAATACAATTATGATTTGACCAGTGAACTGGAAAGGCCAGGAAGGGACATTATCAGGTTTTTGGCTGCAGATTGGGAGTACAACAACAATTATACATTGATCACACCGATTTATGATGAGTGGTATGATGAAGTCATAGTTTTTGATACGAGATCCAATCAAATCAGTTATAGAATCAACAATGATGAATACAAACTCAACAGTTACAAATTGGACCGAGGCAATATCAGATTTTTTATGCACCCTTATGGAACCGGATATGGCAATATCATTGAAATAGACAGCATTGAAATCACAGTAGAGAACAAAAAACTGAGACGATGATTTGAAAGGGAGTTGTTTTGGATCAAAAATATTATGAAAAATGGCTAAATTACACACTTTATCTTTTATCACTCAAGATGAGGTCGCGTGCTGAAATCATAAAAAAACTAGGTGAGAAACAAGTCGATGAAAACACTCAGAGGCTTGTTTTGAATTTTTTGACTGAGAATGGCTTTTTGGACGATGTCCAGTTTGCAGTTTACTATATTGAAGCTAAGCAAAAAATCTATGGCCCGTATCGGCTCAAGGCATACCTTAAGCAAAAGGGTGTTGCTCCAGAGGATATTGATAAAGCTTTTGAAAGTTTGGAGGACAGGCTACCGTCTGATGAAGTGGCACGGGTGGTGCTGGACAAAAAGATGGCGACCGCAAGCATTGATTGGGATCGCCTTAAATCGGATTATGCCTATAAAAATAAACTGTATCAGAAGTTTTCCATGTTTTTAGCCGGTCGCGGGTTTTCCGGTGATGTGATTGGTAAGGTGGTCCGTGAGCGGCTGACTGATGAGTTCATCGATGAATTTTGAATTTGGATTGAATGAGCCGTTGACAAATTCTACATGCAAAAGTTCGAAACTGGATTTGGCTCTGGTGAGACCTACATAAAAAAGGCGGCGTTCTTCTTCAAGAGCGTCGTTTTCTGTCGCTTTGAAGCCAGGAAAGGTTTTTGGATTCACATCGATCATGCTGACATTTTCAAATTCAAGTCCTTTTGAACCGTGAATTGTCGATAAGGTTATGGCACTTCCTGAGTTTCTGGATTCGGATACAATGGTCTTCAGTGATTCTACGCGTGTAATAAAGTCAAATGCAGTCTTTAAAGGTTTTGCTATGGCTTTATAGGCGTCCAGTCTGGTTCTTGCGAAGTGCATTGTCATTCCATGCCTGTCAGTGTTTTTTTTGAGATAATCCAGATATCCAAGTTCAGTTTCAATATAATGTATGGCGTCAAATGGTCTCAATCTTGAGAGTTCATAGAATTGGGCTTTAAGTCTTTCCTGGGTCCTGGTCTGATAATCCATCAAAAAAGGGATATCGACCAGAATTGAGAACACATCTCTACCTCTATGATTGGACCTCACATAATCGAGCATTTCCCGGGATATGAACCCATTCATTTTGAATGCGACGCGGGAAAAATTTTCAAGGTCCTGAGGGATGAGCATCAAATTGAAAAAAGATAGCAAATCTTGAAGCATCCAGTGGTTGAGTTCATTTAAAGGAGGGTCTTTGATGTCAAATGAGATTCCGTTTCTGGATAGAGAGTCCATAATACTGAGTGCGGACACTTTATTTCTGTAAAGAATCGCTCTTTCTGAAGGATTCGTTTCAATTGAAGAAACTATATAGGAATTTCTTTTATACAAATCTTCAAACAATATGACTGAAGGTTTGTTTTCAGCCGGTTTGTTTGCCTTCATGGGCTTGTCGTATCTGTTTAAATTGAATCCGATCAGACCCTCAGCAGTCCTTACGATATTGGCATCGGATCTGAAATTGATGGAGAGATGATATAGCTTTGCACCTAGATATTTTTTTGGAAAATCAAGCAGATAATCTGGAAACGCACCCCGGAAGCCATAATCTTATTGAATTTGAAGGAAATTCTTATTTCATTTACAATTATTTTGTGATAACATGTTTACAACACTTACACAGTTTAATATTTTCTTTAGTTAGTAATGACTTCGAAGAAAATGGAGTAATAGATAAAGGATGTGTTGTTAATGAAAATTGAACATATAAAAAGAAATAATTTGGAATTTATTGCAGAAATGATTTATTACAATGAGTATAATATCATTGATAAAAGCACCGTATTAACTCCGAGAGTAGTTATAAAACTTAAAAACAAATCAACAAATGAAAGTAGGATTCATACATATACGCAATTTTTAGATGAATGGAAGAATTGTAAACTTAATACTATTCTGAATAATGCTAAGGCAATTGTACCTTTTTTGAATTATTTAACGTTTCAACTCTCAGTTTCAGAATTGAAATCTGTACACTATTTAACTTTTGAAATTATCGCAGAGTATTTAAATACATTAAGTTTAACTAAAAGGCGCAGTACTATTAAACAATACTTAAGAACTATAACCCGCTTTTGTTACTTTATGTATAATAAAAACTTACTATATAATGTTTCAATTGAAGATTTTAAGAAAACAAGAAATGATTATGGAACGGGTATTATTTCTTGTCCAAAACTTGAAATGTTAATTAAATTTCCTAAAGAGAATAAAAGAATCAAACTAAAAAGATTAGAAAATGAAGTAATTCTAAGTTTCATATTGACTGCATTAAAGTATACTCCTAGTATTGCACTTGGAGTATACTTCCAGATATTTGGGGGGATGAGATATTCCGAAGTATTAAATATTATTTATCCATCAATTAAACTAATTGGTGTTAATGGAAGAAATGGAATGAATATTAATCTTAAAACACGTCATTTAAGAACTGATATAAAAGACTATGCAGGCGTTAAAAAACCAAGGTTGCAAAATGTGATTGCTGTAGGAGATTTGTTGGAAATGATGTTTCGCAATCATAAAAAAAATTATTCATCAGATAAGACTCAAGCAGTTTTTGTTGATTCTAATGGCAATGCAATGAGCACATCTACCTATAGAAACCAGTTTAATAAATTAAAGAGACATTTTATTCAAGAATTAAAGAATAGTGATGATGTGAAATTACAAATCTACGCTTTAACATTATTAGAAGTGGATTGGTCAACTCATATTTCTCGTGGTATATTTAGCAATATTGTTTCAGAAAACGCATCAAATGCAACTCAAATTGCTCTAAAAAGAGGTGATTCATCTCTTGATTCAGTATTGGTGTATCTAACAAACTCAAAAGATGTAGACGAAAAAATTCAAGTTGTGATGGGAAACTTTTATTCAAAGAATTTAAAGGAACAATATAGCAAAATACTTCAAAAGTAATTGGAGATTATCATGAAGAATTATATGACAACAGAAGATATAATAAATAAATATGGCATAACTAGACGCCGGGCTGATTATTTTGCAAGAAATTTTGGAGAACTATCACCAACATTACAATTGACAATATTTATGGATAGCAACATTGAGATCATTGAAGAAATTATTTCACACGAAAAGAACTGTGTAATTCTTTCAAAATATAAAATTAGTATAGGTTTGCAACCAATTTCAATAATAAATTCTTTCATTACAAATAAATTTGGTGATGTAATAAAGCATTATAATAAAGATTATACTGTGAGCCAAGACATTATAGATGTACTTGAACAAGAATATCCAATATTAAAAGCAATACAATCAGGGTGTTATTTGACTCATACATATATAAGCGAATTGTTAGATATTAACCCAAGTACTATTAAGAGACTTATTAAATTGCATTCTGATGAAATTATTATTCATCCTGTATTGAACTCAGTTTTATGTGTTCCAAAATCATTTTTGAACAACTCAATATTGTTGGAACAAAGCGAAAAAAATTCTAAAATCATTAAAAATAATGGCATTGATTTCTACAGAGGTGTATATGTACAAAAAATACTAAATATTTCAAGAGACTCATTTTATACATTAATTAAACAAGATGATATACCGCTTTTCAAATTGAATGGAAGGTCTTATATAGAAAAAACTTGGGTAGAAAATTTGGTGGTAATGTTGTCAAACACTTTCGAAACAGTAAAACTTAGTGAAATTTATAAAAATATTTCTGCTAGAATGCTGCTAAAAATCACTAGGTCCAATGTTATTCATACCTACTTTCCCAACGCATTTAAATCTACCTTATGGGGAGTACCTAGTTGGAGAGTTTACAAAGAAGATGTAGATTATTTTTACAGCAATCACTACGATGATTTGGTATTTTTATATAAAGTAATCGATGAAAAAGATCCGTTTAAGTTGTTTGCGCTTAGAATGAATAATGAATTTTTGGATTGCAAGTTTCCCAAAACATTTGAAACTTACGTCAAATTCGGTGAAAAAGAAATAACTGATAGAAATGTTAGAAATATTAGGATGATTGTTAATAGACTTGTTAATACTTTTAACACTTTAAATTCAAAACTAAAATTTGAAATATTTGAATTTAATACAAAGAGTAGAACTGCTTTTATTAAAGAATCAAATTTTAATTCGTATGAGTTAAAAATTATTGTTGATTTCATAACATATTGTGCAATTTTGTTTCCACGAAAAGTTAAGAACATTGAAAAAATAACAGTTAAAAACTTGTCATTAAAGAAAAAGTCCGCGACGGATGTTTATTCATTATCAGATTGGTTAACTTATTTCGAGTATGCTGTTGATATAAATAGACATATCTTGAAAGCCTTTGACAATTACTACTATGCAAAAATGTGGGTGTATTTTCTTCTTCATTTTTCGGTGGTTTGGCGTAATGGCGATTTTTTAGATCTACCTGGAGTACCACATATAAATGTTGAAAAATATGACATTAATTGGTTTGAAAAAAATGAATTTAATCTCTCTGATGGTCAAACTATTATAGATGCTTTGAAGCAGTTAACTGAAATGACTTCAACAAATAAAACAGTTGAAGAATTGCATTTTATTATATATTTGGACATGGTTATCCCAACAGCAATATCAATTATAATACTTGAAAAACATCGGAGAATTCGAAATGATGTAAGTTTAATGGGAAATTGCGACAAGATTGAATTAAAAAATCACTTTCAAGATTGCCCCAAAATTAATAAATTTAGAAATTTAAAGGCTAATAGAACACTATTATCTATTAACTTAGCAGAAGCAAATAAAAACTCTGAATTTTCAAATTATTCGTACAGAATGGCATCATACTTACGCAGCCATAAAATCAACGAAGATGGCATTTCAAAATCAACTACTCAAAAGTATTTGAGAGCATTAAATTTAGAAGGTGATCTAGATTCCGTAACATACAATTTGTTTAATCGAGGCACTTTTGGTCATACTTTCTATACATTAGTAAATCTTTCATGCAATCATGAAAAGTTTTCTTTAGGTGAGATGACAGAGCAAATAATTGCTCTTAAAGACAAATTTTCATTAATATCACTTGAATCATTTGGGGAGTTCACTCTTTACAATTCAGATGATGTTTTACATGTTTTAAATAGATTAATCATCATGGACGAGGATGATATTAAGACCCTATTGAAAGAATTAAGCGAAGGCAAACATCAAACTAGAACATTGTTTACGCAGTGTTTACTGAAGAATGAATGTATCTATAAGAATAAGAGCACTTGTTTTGGTTGTAATTACAACATTCCGTCTATCTTTGCAATGCACAGCCTTAGTAGACATATTATTAGTATAATTAAAGATTATATAAAAATGAGGATGATAGAAATGAAGTAATTAAAGCAAAAGAAACTTATCATTTGTATAAGTGTTTAAACATAGTTGTAGAATGTAAAGATCATTTCAATGATTTTGATCCAAATTTTATGAATTCCTTTTTCGACTTTGATCTTATAAAGGAAAAATTATCGGATCTCAAAGAAAAACAACTATTACTGGAGGTTTAATGAGAGGAATTGCTGTAAAAAATATTTGTATCAACAATTCTAATAGGATTGTTATGAGCGAAGAATATTATACCTTTGAAAATACGAGTCACAAATTAGTCCTAAACATATATAAAGGATTGAAAGACAATAATGTTATTATAAACTCAAGTTATGAGGATGATACTTGGCAATTTTATGACTCATATCATGGCAATATATTTATCAAATTTGATACTTTGAAATACACTAAAGAATTGAAGTATTATTGTTTGATTCTGTTGCACTTCAGATTACTCTATGTTTCCACAGTACAAGAGCAAATAAGAAATGTTAAAGATGGAATATTTTGGTCTCATAATTTAGAAATTGAATCACTTTATGAAATACTTAATAATGTGAATAAATTGGATAAAAAGCAATCTAGAGTTTTATATTATTTAAAGGATTTTTTACTTTTCTTAAATTTAAGTAATTTCGAAGATATTTACAACCGATTGCCGCGTTATCATTCTGAAAGAAATGTTCGCAATGTTGCTGGGTATTATAGCGCGATTGTTTTTGACAGTATTTTAAGAGATTATATGCTTAAAACACCAATAACGGAAAATTTTGTATATTACCCGCTTTTTATCTGGTGGGAATTATCTACTATTATACCAATGCGACCAGTTACTATTACCTTACTCCCGATCGATTGCGCAAATGAAATAGATGGAAAATATTATATTACAATCAATAGACCCAAGACTTTTGATAAGTTATTAAAAGCAAAAGATGAATATGCTCAACAGACTTTTGAGATTTCTAAAAAAGTATACGATTTAATTGAGTTGTACAAGAAGAAAGTTGAGCATGATAAAACACGTACTTACCTACTTTCTACTAGAGAACATGTTAAACACAGTGGACAATCGATTAGTAGGATAAATAATCCCGATATTTTCAAAAGAAGTCAATTAAGTGATTTACTTTCAAAGTTTTATCGTGAAATTGTCACTAAGAAATATAACTACAAATTAGTTGAAAAATCACATGATGTCCCGGATGTTATGACGATACAGAAAATGACATTGGGTGATACTAGACATTATGCATTTTGCAGTCTTATGCTTCAAGGTGTAAATCCTTATATAATTGCTGAATTGGGTGGACACAAAGATGTAAAAACTCAATTGCACTATTCCACACATATTGATGACTTCATAAACTCTAGTATCAACACATTAGCGGATTCAATGGCTATTAATATTTGCAATGAATTTGACCAATCAAATGTAATTAATGCAGATAAACTAAGTCGTAAGAATATTTTTAACTTTTCAAGATTGGGTGATAAATTTTATGAATTACCGATGGTAGATGGTGGTAGGTGTACCAGTGAAAACATCCCTTACACATGTCTTGTAGATGATTGTATTTTTTGTTTAGACCACTTTGTATACGATCCGAGTCAATCATTAATACTAGATAAATACACACAAAAAATCAATCAGTCTTTGAATGCGAAAATAGAATTTATTAAAATTATAACCAAGAACGTTGACTCTGTATCTAAATCTCCACAAGTAAACGAAAAACTAAAAAGCAATTCTGAAGAAATCAAAAATCTTATTCATCAAAAGGCTTTGATTGAGACGTATAGGCTAGTAAAGGAGTAGTTATGGCTGGTAGAAAACCTAAGTATCCAACGGAAATGCTAATGGAAAAACTAAATGAATATATTGACAATAACCCATATATAGAAATTAAACTATCATCACTAGCGGATGCGTCAAATGTCCCTGCTCATGTTTGGAGAGACAATAGTAAATTACGTGAAGTTATAGACAAGGTCAATAAGAACCCAATTGTTATTCAGACTAGTCGAAGAGAAGTTACATTTCCCTCTGCAGAAGATCTGATTGAGGCCAATTGGAATAATAAAAAGAAGTTAACATCAGCAATACAAACGTTCTTGGATGTCTTAAACGATGTATATGACAAATCAAGACTTTATGACACTTTTAAGATAAAAGAAGAAAAATTGGTAGAAGAAATAAATCGGCAAAAATCAGAGATTACAAAACTGAAATCTAAAAACAATGATTTGAGACAAGAAATTGATGGCTTATATTTGAATAGTCTTTCTAAGAAAAAAAGAGAAGAGTTGGGAATAGTTGATAATCTAATCGATTTCAATAAAAATAAAGATCAATTAAGTAAAGACATAAATAAACTCAAAAATTCAATTGATGGCTTGCTGTGATCAAGAAGGTATTTTATTAGTATTTGTATAAGTATTAAACTAGTCTTTTTAACAATTGGACTAGATCAATGCTCAAGATAAAACGAATATGATCTGGATTATCACAGACATCATTACTGGAACTTTTAATTTAGTTAATTTCAATGGCGTACAACAAAATAATATTATAAACGGAAACTAAAGAAGATGATGACAGTGGATCATCTTCTTTTGTTTATAGAAAAAAATGACAAACTGGTATATAATGGAATAAAACATATGTGGAGGGATTTATGAAATCAACGGGAATAATAAGGAAAATTGATGAACTTGGCAGGATTGTGTTACCAAAAGAATTGAGAGATATATTAGGTATACACATCAAAGACGGTTTGAAAATTTCATTAGATGGAAATAGAATTCTATTAAACAGATATGAAAAGGATTGTGCAGTTTGTAATACGAGAGTTGATCTTGTTGAGTTTAAAAGAAAAATGCTTTGTAAAAAATGCATTGAACTGATTAAAAGTCCCCAAAAGTAAAACAAAGCAACTTTTATAAATAAATGTCACTTAAAATTTGAAACCTTCAATTATTGAATAGAGAAAGAAATAATTTAAATGTTTACTACATTCTAGGAGAGTGCAATTATGAAAACACATAATGAAGATTCAAGAGTCAAAATACCGGCATTATTACATATTTTGAGGTTAGGTTATAAATACCAATCTAAAAAAGGGATTGAAGTTAATCCAGTAAATAATATTTTTGTTGAGATCTTCACAGAAAGTATTAAACGCATTAATAATAAAGACTATGATGATAAGTTTATTGATGAACTGATTAAAGAAGTTGCCAATCTGACTGATAACACGAAAGACAAAGGCGAGCATTTTTTTGATCGCTTAGTTGGTTATCACAGAGTTAAACTCATTGATTTAAACAATCCTGAAATGAATGATTATAGAGTTGTATCGGAGTTAACATTTTACTTTGAAGGGCAAGAATTCAGGCCAGATATAACAATATTAATTAATGGTATTCCTCTTGGATTTATTGAGGTAAAAAAACCAAACAATCAAAAGGGCATTCAAGCGGAATTTGAGAGAAATAAATATCGCATGGGAATGCCAAATTTTACGCGCTTTTTTAATCAATTTCAGGTTCTTGGATTTACAAATAATCAGCATTATGATGATGACTCAAGAATTAAGTTACAAGGCAGTTATTATACAACGCCAAACTCTGATAAAACACATTACAATCATTTTCGTGAAGAAAAAGAGATTGCCGTTAATGAATACCTTGATCAAAATTTGATTGACTATGTTTTAAGTGATAACAACATCATGTCAATCAAGAGTTCAGAAGAGTTTAAGACCAATATGAATTTAGATACTCCAGCCAATTCATTCTTAACATCGGTTTTTAGTATTGAAAGACTCATTTTCTTAATTAAGTACGGTATCGTTTATGTTAACTCTGCAAGGGATGGCTTAGACAAGCACATCATTAGATATCCGCAATTGTTTGCAATACAAGAACTTCAAATTAAACTCGATGCTGGCGCAAAAAAGATGATTACTTGGCATACACAAGGCTCTGGCAAAACAGCGTTAACATACTTTATGGCTAACGTACTGAGAGATTTTTATCAGAAAAAAGGAATTATAACAAAATTCTACTTTGTCGTTGATAGAATAGATCTACTTATCCAGGCTACTGCTGAATTTTCAAATCGTGGCATATCCATAGCAAATATCAACTCAAGAATTGATTTCGTTGAAAATATTAAATCGTCTGTAATTGATATGAAAAGCATTACAGAGGGACGCTATAAAGAAACGATGAATGTTGTTAATATTCAAAAGTTTTCTGAAGACAGCACCGTCAAAATTGATCCGAAGAAGAATGTTCAGAGAATATACTTTTTAGATGAAGTCCATCGCGGATACAAACCTAAAGGGACATTTCTTGCCAATTTACTTGGAGCAGATCCTAAAGGGGTTTTCATTGGTCTCACAGGAACACCTCTGCTCAAAAGTGAATTTAAAACGACAGATATTTTTTCTGATGGTTATTTGCACAAGTATTATTACAACAAGTCAATCGCAGATGGATACACGCTAAAGATTAAAAAGGAAAATATTGCTACGCACTTTAGAACAGACGTCAGAAACATTCTGAATCTTGAAGAGGGTAAAAAAATACCGGCTAAAGACTGGGAAATAGTCACAAAATCCGATGAATTCGTTAGTAAAGTAAGCCAGTATATTGTCGATGACTTTGAAGCGTTCAAAAACAATCCTAATGTAAATGATCAATCTTTGGGCAGCATGATTGTTACCTCATCTTCAGATCAGGCCAAAGCGATAAAGAAATGGTTCGATGAGAACTCGACATTTAAATCTGCCTTGGTTCTCTATGATGAAGAAGATAACAAAATCAAACAAGATAATTTCAGAGGTGTTAAAAATAAAGAAACGGGAAAGATTGAATCCGATTATCATGGTGTTGTCGTATACGCGATGCTTCTCACCGGCTTTGATGCACCAAGACTTAAACGGTTATATCTGCTAAGAGAAATTAAAGATCATTCTCTACTTCAAACGCTTGCCAGGGTAAATAGGCCATACAAGCAAATGAAGTATGGTTATATCGTAGATTTTGTCGATATAACTGAGCAATATGAAGAAACAACCCAACGTTATTTAGAAGAACTTAGAAAAGACATTGCTGCTGACGATGATCAGGCAGATGTAGAAGATATTTTCATTGACGTTGATAAAATCAAGGCTCAAGTTAACGAACTTGAGAAAAGACTTTTTAGGTATATGGGGAATATTGAAACTAACCTAGAAGAATTCAGAAAGCAAATTGAACCAATGGATGAGAAAAATCTTCGCGAAATCAAGTCGCATCTTGAAGAATATAAAGAATGTTACAACGAATTAAGAATGAGCCATGAAGACACATCAAAGATACCTATAGATAGCCTCAGGTTGGCTTTTAACGAGGTTAATAACAGGATTAATCTAAAGGTAGCAGAAAAGATGTTGAAAGACCCTGACGCCGATGTCGATGATATAGACTTATCTCTTTTAATAATCGAGTTTGAGAAAACCGGAGAAATGGATCTTGAGTTCTCTGGAGACGAAATCACGGAGTTTCTTACAAAGGTTAAGAATGCATTATCTTCAAACAATGACACTGAAGATCCTGAATATAAAAGTTTAAACAAGAGCCTAAAAGATGCTGTTAGAGAGTTTTACTTAAATGGCA